>NZ_JBHXME010000286.1:0-6776 GCF_042721125.1 Streptomyces sp. NPDC058469 | reverse complement strand
TTCCCCGGCCAGGGCTCCCAGTGGGCGGGCATGGGCACACTGCTCGCCGCCGAGTCGCCGGTGTTCGCCCGCGCTCTGGACGACTGCGCGCAGGCACTCGAACCGCACACCGGCTGGAACCTCAGGGACGTCCTGTCCCGGCCCGAGCTGCCCGCCGGAACCGACGTGGTACAGCCCGCGCTGTTCGCGATGATGGTGGCGCTCACCAGACTCTGGCAACACCACGGCGTCAGTCCCGACGCAGTCGTCGGCCACAGCCAGGGCGAGATCGCCGCCGCTCACATCGCAGGCGCACTCAGCCTCGACGACGCCGCACGGATCGTCGCCACCCGCGCCAAGGCGCTCCTCGGTCTCGCCGACACCGGCAGGATGGTGTCGCTGCCCCTCGACGCGATCTCCGCGGAGGCGCTCATCGGCGACCTCGGCCTCACCGGCGAGCTGCACGTCGCGGCGTTGAACGGCCCCGCCCACACCGTCGTGGCAGGCGCGACGGCGGCCGCCGAGGCGATCGTCGCGCACGGCCGGGCCGCCGGGCTCAACGCCCGCATGGTCCCGGTCGACTACGCCTCGCACACACCGCACATGCACGCCCTGCGCGGCACCCTCCTGGCCGAGCTGGCCGGGATCTCGCCCCGCAAGGCCCCGATTCCGTTCCACTCCACGCTCACCGGTGCCGTCGTCGAGGACACCACCGTCCTGGACGCCGCCTACTGGTACGACAACCTCGCCAATCCCGTCCTGTTCCATCCGGTACTGGCCGCGCTGAGCCCGCGGCACACCGCATTCGTCGAGGCCAGCCCGCATCCGGTGCTCGTCCCGGCGATCGACGCCGTGCTGCACGCGTCAGGAGCACCCGGCGCGGCCCATCCGACGCTCCGCCGCGACGACGGCGGCCTCGGCAGGTTCCACGTCTCGCTCGCCGGCCGCCACGTGCGGGCCGCCGAGCCCGGCACCCTCTGGCGGCCGCCGGCGACGGGCAGGGCCGGGCATCCGCCGACCTACCCGTTCCAGCACAGCAGGTTCTGGCTGGGCTCGACCGGCGCGGGCAACGCGTCGGGGCTCGGCCTGGAAGCGGCCGGCCACCCGCTGCTCGCCACCGTCATCCCGCTCCCGGACGGCCGCTGGCAGGCGACGTCCCGGCTGTCGGCCGACACCCTGCCGTGGCTCGCCGACCACGCCGTCCACGCGACCCCGCTGCTGCCCGGCACCGCGTTCCTCGACCTCGCGCTCCACGCCGGGCAGGCGTCCGGCTGCCCCACCGTCGCGGAGCTGACCCTCCAGACGCCGCTCGTCCTCACCTCGGACACGCCCCGCGACCTGCATGTGGCGGTCTCCGCGCCCGACGACGACGGCCACCGGCAGATCACCTTCCACTCCCGGACCGGGGCCGACTCTCCGTGGGTCGAGCACGCGACGGGACGCCTCTCCCCCGACGAGGCCGAAGGGCCGCAGGACGCGCCCGACGCCCCCGCCGGCGGCCCCGTCGCGATCGACGGGCTGTACGACCGGCTCGCCGAGCACGGCTACCACTACGGTCCCGCGTTCCGGAACGTCCGGGAACTCCACCGGGACGGCGCCGTCCTGGACGTCCGGGTCGTCCTCGACCGTGACCTGGCGGCGGGCGCACACGGCATCCACCCGGCGCTGCTGGACGCGGCGCTCCACCCGCTCGCCCTGACCGGCGACGACGGGGCCGGCCTGGCGCTGCCGTTCTCGTGGCGGGACGTCCGGCTGACCGCGACCGGCGCGACCGAGCTGCGGGTCAGGCTGACCGAGATCGGGGAGAAGACCCTCCGTGTCGAGGCGTGGGACGTGTCCGGGGCTCACGTCCTGACGGTCGGTGCGCTGACCCTGCGGACGGTGAGCGGCGAGGAGTTCCTGCGGTCCTTCGCGGCCTCCGCCGACCGCTCCCTTTTCGAGGTCGTCTGGAACCCGGTCGCGGTCGGCGAGGCGGGCGAGCCTCCCGTGCCGTTCGCCGACGCGTCGGCCCTCGAGACGCCGCCCGCCGCCGTCCTGCTCGACGTCTCCGGAGAGCCCGACGGCCCGGACGCGATCCGCGGCCTGGCCGCGGAGGTCCTGGAGGCCGTACGCGAATGGGCCGCCGACGCGCGGTCCGCCGGGTCGCGACTGATCGTCCGGACCACGAACGCCTTGCCCGTCTCCAGGACGGACGCCGTCCCCGAACTCGCGCCAGTGTGGGGTCTGGTACGCGCCGCCCAGTCGGAGAACCCCGGCCAGTTCGTGCTCGTCGACACCGACGGCCTTCCCGCGTCGGACGCGCTGCTCCCTGCGGCGATCGCGTCCGGGCAGCCGCAGCTGGCGCTGCGCGACGGCCGGGTTCTCGCCCCCGCGCTCGTCAAGGTCGCGCTCCCGGGCTCGGCCCCGTCGGCGCTGTCGGGGACGGGGACCGTCCTGGTCACCGGCGGCACCGGGACGCTCGGCGCGCTCGTCGCCGGGCATCTCGTCTCGGCACACGGGGTGCGGCGGCTGCTGCTCGTCAGCCGCAGTGGCCCGGACGCCCCCGGCGCGGACGACCTGACGGCCCGTCTGGAAGCGCTCGGCGCGCATGTGACGATCGCCGCCTGCGACACCGCGGACCCCGACGCGCTCGCCGCGCTCCTCGCCGCCGTCCCGGCCGAGCATCCGCTGACGGCCGTGGTCCACGCGGCGGGCGCGCTCCAGGACGCGCCGCTGCTCGGCCAGACCGCCGCCCATCTGGAGACCGTGTTCCGGCCAAAGGTCGACGCCGCCTGGAACCTGCACCGGCAGACCAGGGACCTGGACCTGGAGGCGTTCGTCCTGTTCTCCTCGGCAGCCGGCACCCTCGGCAACCCCGGACAGGCCAACTACGCCGCCGCCAACACCTACCTCGACGCCCTCGCCCACCACCGGCACGCCCAAGGCCTCCCGGCCGTCTCGATCGCGTGGGGGCTCTGGGAACGGACCAGCGGCATGACCGGGACCCTCACCGACACCGACCTCGCCAGGCTCCGCCGATCCGGGCTCGTCCCCCTCACCGACGACCACGGGCTCGCCCTGTTCGACGCCGCCCTCGGCCTCGACCGGGCGTCGCTGCTGGCCGCGACGCTCGACACGTCCGCCGCGGCGGCGCATCCGTCGCCGCTGATGCGCGGCCTCGCGCCGCGGTCCCGCCCGGCGGCGGCCGGCAGGAGCGGCGCGCTGGCCGGACGGCTCGCCGAACTGGAGCCCGAGCAGCGGCTCAAGCACCTCCTGGGCGTCGTCCGGGCGCACTCTGCCGCCGTACTCGGGCACCAGGACCCGGACGGGATCGCCGACGACCGGCCGTTCAAGGACCTCGGCTTCGACTCCCTCACCGCCGTCGAACTCCGCAACCGGCTCGCCGGCGCGACCGGGCTGCGGCTGCCGCCGACCCTGGTCTTCGACTATCCGACTCCCCGGGCGGTCACCGAGCATCTGCTGGCCGCGCTCACCGAGGCGCCGTCCAGGAGCGGCCCGGCCCGGCGGACGGCCGCCGCGGCCGACGAGCCGATCGCGATCGTCGGGATGGGCTGCCGCTACCCGGGCGACGTCAAGACCCCGCACGACCTGTGGAACCTCGTCGCGCGCGGCGTCGACGCCGTGTCCGCGTTCCCCACCGACCGCGGCTGGCCCGCCGGGCTCTACCACCCCGACCCCGACCATCCCGGCACCACCTCGACCGACCGGGGCGGATTCCTGCACGACGCCGGGGACTTCGACCCGGCGTTCTTCGGGATCAGTCCGCGCGAGGCGCTCGCCATGGACCCGCAGCAGCGGCTCCTCCTGGAGACCGCGTGGGAAACCCTGGAGAACGCGGGACTCGACCCGTCCGGGCTGCGGATGCGGCAGGTCGGCGTCTACGCAGGCGTCATCAGCGCCGACTACGGGCTGCGGATGCTGAACGACGTACCTGAGGAGTACGAGGGGTACCTGCTGACCTCCAACGGCGGCAGCGTCGCGTCCGGCCGGATCTCCTACACCTTCGGCTTCGAAGGTCCGGCCGTCACCATCGACACCGCCTGCTCGTCCTCGCTCGTCGCGATGCATCTGGCGGCGCAGGCCCTGCGGTCCGGCGAATGCGAACTGGCCCTCGCGGGCGGCGCGACCGTCATGGCGACGCCATCCCTGCTCGTCGAGTTCAGCCGCCAGCGCGGCCTCGCCCCGGACGGCCGATGCAAAGCGTTCTCCGCGACCGCCGACGGAACCGGCTTCTCCGAAGGCGTCGGCCTCGTCCTCCTCGAACGACTCTCCGACGCCCAGCGCAACGGCCACGAAATCCTCGCCGTCCTCCGCGGATCAGCCGTCAACCAGGACGGCGCCAGCAACGGCCTGTCCGCCCCCAACGGACCCTCACAAGAACGCGTCATCGAACAAGCCCTCGCCAACGCCCGACTCACCGCCGACCAAATCGACCTGATCGAGGCACACGGCACCGGCACCACCCTCGGCGACCCCATCGAAGCCCAAGCCCTGCTCCACACCTACGGCCGACACCACACCCCCGAACAACCCGCCTACCTCGGATCCATCAAAACGAACATCGGCCACACCCAGGCCGCCGCCGGAGTCGCAGGCGTCATCAAAAGCATCTACGCCCTCCAGAACGCAGTCCTGCCACGAAGCCTCCACATCGACAACCCCACCCCACACGTCGACTGGACAGCCGGAAACCTCACCCTCCTCAACCACACCCTCCCCTGGCCCGACGCCGGACGACCACGCCGCGCCGCAGTCTCATCATTCGGCATCAGCGGCACCAACGCCCACCTCATCCTCGAACAAGCACCCGAACCCACCCCGACGGAGGTCCCGGACGAGGAGGCGCCGGCCGTCGCGGTCACGCTGTCGGCCAAGGACCCGGCCGCGCTCCGCGCCGCGGCGTCCCGGCTCCGCGACCACCTCGACGCGCAGCCCGCCGCCGTCCCGGCCGGACTCGCCGGGAGGCTCGCCGCCCGGACCCTGTTCGACCACCGGGCGGTGATCGTCACGGCGGGCGGAGACCGCGCCGGGCTCGGCGCGGCGCTCACCGCCCTCGCATCCGAACGGGAGCATCCCGCGCTGGTCACGGGATCGCCCACCGGACGCGGCGACGGCGTGGTCTTCCTGCTCAGCGGCCAGGGCAGCCAGCATCCCGGCATGGGACGGGAACTGCACGCGGCGTCCCCCACCTTCGCCGAGGCCTTCGACACCGTGTGCGCCGCGTTCGACCCGCACCTCGAACGGCCGCTCAAGGACGTCATGTTCGACGGCGGCGACCTCGTCAACGACACCGCCTACGCCCAGCCGGCGATCTTCACGCTCCAGGTCGCACTGCACGCCCTGCTCGGCCACTACGGCATCACGCCCGACCGGCTGCTCGGCCACTCGATCGGCGAGCTCACCGCCGCCCACCTGGCCGGAGTATGGACCCTCGACGACGCCGCCCGGCTCGTCGCGGCGCGCGGACGGCTGATGAGCGCGCTGCCGTCCGGGGGCGGGATGCTGAGCGTCCAGGCGTCCGAGGCCGAGCTGCGGCCGCTGGTGGACGCCGAGGACGGCGTCGCCGTCGCGGCGCTCAACGGGCCCGCATCGACAGTCCTGTCCGGCGAACTCACCGCGCTCGATCGGATCGCCGAGCGGCTCGACGGGCTGCGGCTGCGGCACCGGCGGCTGGTCGTCAGCCACGCCTTCCACTCGCCGCTGATGGAGCCGATGCTCCACGAGTTCCGGGAGGTCGCCGCGGGCGTCACCGCACGCCCGGCACGGATCCCGCTGATCTCGAACGTCACCGGGCTGCCCGCGACGGACGAGCAGCTCGCCGACCCCGCCTACTGGGCCGGTCAGATCCGCGGTGCCGTACGGTTCCACGACGGCCTCGCCCGGCTGCACGCCGACCACGCTCCCGCCTGCTATCTGGAGCTCGGCGCGCGTCCCGCGCTCGCGACCCTCGCCCGCCAGTCCCTGGACGGCGTCACCGCACGGTCCGTCCTCGACACGGCCCTCCCGGAACCGGCCGCGGTGCTGACCGCGCTCGCCCACCTGCACACCGCCACCCGGATCCCCGTCGGCTGGCGGGCCGGAACCGCGACGGCGTCCGCTCCGCCGCCCACCTACCCGTTCCAGCACCGCGCCTACTGGTACGAGCCGGTCGCGGCCCCCGCCCCCGCGGCGGAGTCCGAGACGGCCCTGTGGGAGGCGATCGACCGCCAGGACCTGAGCGCCCTGTCCACCACCCTGGACCTGGACTTGGACGACCCCGCCAAGCGGCTCCTCCTCGCCGAGCTCCTCCCGGCCCTCTCGGCCAGCAGGCGCAGCAACGGCTGGTGGCACGAGCAGACCTGGCAGCGCGTCCCCGTCTCCGCCGACATGCCCCTTCCCGGCACCTGGCTCCTCCTCACCGACGGCCCCTCCTCCACCCTCCCCACCGCCTTGATCCCCCTCCTCACCGAACGCGGCGCCCAGCCCCTCCACCTCGACCTCTCCACGACCGCCGACGGCGCAGTCGCCTCCGGCACGGGCTCCGGTCCGGTCGGCGGCGCGGGGAGCGGTCTCAATCGGCTCGCCCGGGTGCTGGGTGAGGCCGTGGAGGGGGCAGCGGTCGAAGGGGTGCTGTACCTCGCGGCGGACGTGGACCGGGAGGCGCTGCGGTGGACGGCCGAGCTGCCCGAAGCGCTGGCGCGAGCCGGGGTCGACGCGCCGTTGTGGTTCGTCACGCGGGGAGCCGTCGGCGACGGGGTGGCCGCACCGGTCGGCGATGTCTCGCAGAGCATGCTGTGTCGAGTCGTGGAGACGGCGGG
>NZ_JBHXME010000285.1:0-7114 GCF_042721125.1 Streptomyces sp. NPDC058469 | reverse complement strand
GAGAGTCGGGGGGCCCCACCCGCTCGCGCGAAGCCGTGCGGGAGGGAGCGCGGAGCCGCGAAGCGCAGAGCACGGTGGGGCTCTCGACACCGGCTCCCGGCGCCCCGAAGGCGACCGAACCAAAAGAGGTGCGCGCGTGGGTGCCTGATCAACACGGGCCCACCCACGCGGCACGAACTCAACACCGGCCCAGGCACCCGGCCTTCGCCACACCGGCCCAGGCTCCTCGACCACTCACGTCAGTCGTGCCAAGCGCCGAAGTCCTCCAACAGCCGCTGGAGGGGCTCGAAGACGCCCGGGGTGCCCGCGATCGCCAGATCGCGTGCGGGGCGCTCTCCCGGGCGTCCACCGGTCAGGGCGCCCGCCTCACGGGCGATCAGGTCGCCTGCTGCGAGGTCCCACGGGTTCAGCCCCCGCTCGTAGTAGCCGTCGAGCCGGCCTGCGGCCACGTCGCACAGGTCGACCGCGGCGGAGCCGCCGCGCCGGATGTCGCGCAGCAGGGGGATCAACTTCTGGGCCACGTCGGCCTGGTGGGCGCGGACCTCGGTGACGTAGTTGAAGCCGGTCGAGACCAACGCCTGCTCCAGGGGCGGCGCGGGGCGGCAGGCGAGCCTGCGTTCGCCCTCCCACGCGCCCGTGGCCCACGCCCCGCCGCCGAGCACCGCGTGGAACGTCTCGCCGCGCATCGGGACCGCGACGACCCCGGCGACGGTCTCGCCGTCCAGCTCGGCGGCGATGGAGACGGACCAAGTGGGCAGTCCGTACAGGTAGTTGACCGTGCCGTCGAGCGGGTCGATGATCCAGCGGACGCCGCTGGTGCCCGTGACGGAAGCGCCCTCCTCGCCCAGGAAGCCGTCATCGGGGCGCTGTTCGGAGATCAGGTCGGTGATCAGCTTCTCGGCCGCGATGTCCATCTCGGTGACGACGTCGATCGGGCTGGACTTGGTGGCCGCGACCGCGAGGTCGGCCGGGCGGCCGTCCCGCAGCAGGGCGCCGGCCTTGTGGGCGGCCTCCTGGGCGAGTGCGAGCAGTTCCTGGTGCACGGGGTCGGTCACGGCGCTCCTCAGGCGTAGGGGCTGTCGGCGCCCGCGGCGGCGGGGCGGGGGGCGCGGGCCGGGCAGCAGCCCACCGGGCAGAGGTTGTGGCCGGCGCCGAGCGCGCCCAGGGCGCAGGGTGTGACCTGCCGCCCGCTCTCGACGGCGGCGCGCTCCAGGACCAGCTCGCGGATGGCGGCGGCGAAGCGCGGATCGGCGCCCACGGTGGCCGACCGGCGTACGGGCAGGCCCAGTTCCCCGGCCTTGGCCTTGGCCTCCGTGTCGAGGTCGTAGAGGACCTCCATGTGGTCGGAGACGAAGCCGATCGGTGCCATGACGACCGCGGGGACGCCGGCCGCGTGGCGCTCCTCCAGGTGGTCGCAGATGTCGGGCTCCAGCCACGGGATGTGCGGAGCGCCGGAGCGCGACTGGTAGACGAGCTGCCAGGGGTGGTCGACGCCGGTGCGCTCGCGGACGGCGTCGGCGATCAGCCGGGCCACGTCCAGGTGCTCCTCGACGTACGCGCCGCCGTCTCCGTGGTCCTCGACCGGGCCGGAGCTGTCGGCTGCGGCGATCGGGATGGAGTGGGTCGAGAAGGCGAGGTGCGCGCCGTCCCGGACGTCCTCGGGGAGCTCGGCGAGGGACGCGACGACCCCGTCGATCATCGGCTCCAGGAAGCCGGGGTGGTTGAAGTAGTGGCGCAGCTTGTCGACCTTGGGGAGGTCCAGGCCCTCGGCCTGAAGGGCGGCCAGGGAGTCGGCGAGGTTCTCCCGGTACTGGCGGCAGCCCGAGTACGAGGCGTAGGCGCTGGTGGCAAGGACCAGGATGCGGCGGCGGCCGTCGGCGACCATCTCGCGCAGGGTGTCCGTGAGGTACGGGGCCCAGTTGCGGTTGCCCCAGTAGACCGGCAGGTCCAGGCCGTGGTCCGCGAAGTCCTTGCGGAGGACGTCCAGGAGGGCGCGGTTCTGGTCGTTGATCGGGCTGACCCCGCCGAACAGGAAGTAGTGCTGCCCCACTTCCTTGAGGCGTTCCTTGGGGATGCCTCGCCCACGCGTCACGTTCTCCAGGAACGGAACCACGTCGTCCGGGCCTTCGGGGCCGCCGAACGAGAGCAGGAGCAGGGCGTCGTAGGGGGTGGCATCGAGCACGTCTGGCATGCCTCCGATCCTGCCACCCGTCACTGACAGCCGGGAAACGGCGGGGTGCCGGACGGAGGCCTCAATGGAGATCTGAACGAAGATCCGGGCGGAGATCCACGCGCGTCACGGGCGGGTGCATCGGGGCCGACCTGCTCGTAAGCTGTATCAGCCGCATTCGCACCTTACCGAGCCGCCACCGCATCACTACCGATCCGCCCCCTGCTCCTTTCCGACCGGAGAAACCGTGCCCAGCCCCTATCGCGCCCTGTTCGCCGCACCCGGCTCCAAGGGCTTCTCCGCCGCGGGGTTCCTCGGCCGTATGCCCCTGTCGATGATGGGCATCGGCGTGGTCACGATGATCTCCCAGATCAACGGGCGCTACGGGCTCGCGGGCGCGCTGTCGGCGACCATCGCGCTGGCCGCCGCCGCGATCGGGCCGCGGATCTCGCGATGGGTCGACCAGTACGGGCAGCGGCGGGTGCTGCGGCCGGCGACGCTCGTCGCGCTGACCGCGGCGGCCGGGCTGCTGCTGGCCGCCCGCTTCGAGTGGCCGGACTGGGTGCTGTTCGTGTGCGCCGCCGGCATCGGATCGGTGCCGAGCCTGGGCGCGATGGTCCGCGCGCGCTGGGCAGCCGTGTACCGGGGCACCCCGCAACTCCACACCGCGTACTCCCTGGAGTCCGTGGTCGACGAGGTGTGCTTCATCTTCGGGCCGATCATCTCCATCGGACTGTCCACGGCGTGGTTCCCGGAGGCCGGTCCCCTGCTCGCCGCCTGCTTCCTGGCGGTCGGTGTCTTCTGGCTGACCGCCCAGCGCGCCACCGAGCCCGCGCCGCACCCACGCGCGCGTGGGGACAAGGGCGGTGGTTCGGCGCTGCGGACGGCCGGTCTCCAGGTCCTGGTGGCCACCTTCGTGGCGACCGGGGCGATCTTCGGGGCGGTCGACGTGGTCACCGTCGCGTTCGCCGACGAGCGGGGCCACAAGGCCGGCGCCAGCGTGGTGCTCGCCCTGTACGCGGCGGGCTCCTGCGCGGCGGGAGTCGTGTTCGGGCTGCTGCGCTTCCGGGGAGCCCCCGAACGTCGATGGCTGCTGGGCATATGCGCGATGGCCGTGAGTATGATCCCCCTCCTACTGGTCGGAAACCTGCCGCTTCTGGCCGTGGCGCTGTTCCTTGCGGGCCTGTCCATCGCACCCACGATGATCACGACGATGTCCCTCATAGAAGAGCACGTACCTCGCGCGAAGCTCACCGAGGGCATGACCTGGGTGAGCACCGGCCTGGCGGTCGGGGTCGCGCTCGGCTCTTCCGTCGCCGGCTGGGTGATCGACGCAGCCGGCGCGCGTGCCGGGTACGGGGTTCCGGTCGTCGCCGGTGCCGTCGCGGTCGCGGTGGGTTTCCTCGGGTACCGCCGGCTCAACAGACCGGCGCCGGGTCGGGGAGGCACCGTTGAGCACCACAGCGAGCGCGAAGAACGGCATGTGGCGTAACTGGGGCGGTACGGTCGCGTCCCGGCCCGCGCGGGAGGTCACGCCCGCCTCCGTCGAGGAACTGGCCGCGGCCGTACGGAGGGCCGGTGAGGACGGTCTGACGGTGAAGGCCGTCGGTAGCGGGCACTCCTTCACGTCGATCGCCGCCACGGACGGTGTGTTGATCCGCCCTCAACTGTTGACCGGGATCCGCACCATTGATCGCGATGCCTTGACGGTCACGGTCGAGGCGGGCACCCCGCTCAAGAGACTCAACATGGCTCTCGCGCGCGAGGGTCTGTCGCTCACGAACATGGGCGACATCATGGAGCAGACGGTCTCGGGCGCGACCAGCACCGGCACGCACGGCAGTGGCCGCGAGTCGGGTTCGATCGCCGCCCAGATCAGGGGACTTGAGCTGGTCACCGCCGACGGCTCGGTGCTCGCCTGCTCCGCGAAGGAGAACCCCGACGTCTTCGCGGCCGCCCGCGTCGGCCTCGGCGCCCTAGGGATCATCACCGCGATCACCTTCGCCGTGGAACCCGTCTTCCTGCTCACGGCCCGCGAGGAGCCGATGACCTTCGACGAGGTCACCGGGCGCTTCGACGAACTCTGGGCCGAGAACGAGCACTTCGAGTTCTACTGGTTCCCGCACACGGCGTCCACCAACACCAAGCGCAACAACCGCAGCGCGGGCCCGGCGCGGCCCGTGAAGCCCCTGGCGGGCTGGTTCGAGGACGAGTTCGTGGCCAACGGCCTCTGGCAGGTGGCCAACTGGGTCGGCCGCGCGGCGCCCGCGAGCATTCCGACCATCGCCCAGATCTCCACCCGCGCCTGGTCCACCCGGACGTACACGGACATCCCCTACGAGGTCTTCACCTCGCCCCGCCGGGTGCGGTTCGTCGAGATGGAGTACGCCGTCCCGCGCGCGGCCCTGGTGGACACGCTGCGGGAACTCAAGGCGATGGTCGACCGTTCGGACTTCAGGATCAGCTACCCGGTGGAGGTCCGCACCGCTCCGGCGGACGACATCACCCTGTCCACCGCCTCCGGCCGGGACAGCGCCTACATCGCCGTGCACATGTTCAAGGGCACGCCCTATCAGGCGTACTTCACCGCCGCCGAGCGCATCCTCACCGCGCACGAGGGCCGGCCGCACTGGGGCAAGGTGCACACCAGGGACGCCGAGTACTTCGCCGGGGTCTATCCGCGCTTCGGCGAGTTCACGGCGCTGCGGGATCGACTGGACCCTGATCGCCGGTTCCAGAACGACTACTTGCGGAGGGTGCTGGGTCAGTAGCCGACGCGCTCGGCGTGGGCGTCGGCGTACCGCCGCCGTCCGAAGCGCTGGGTGTCGGGGTCGGACTGGACGTCGCACCGCCGCCGTCGGTCGAGCCGGATGACGTCTCCGGGTGGGCCGACGAACCGTTCGGGGAGCCGGACGGGGATTCGGCCGGACTCGGCCCGTCGTCACCGGACTTCGGGGGCGACGACGTGTCGTGGCCGGTGACGGCGGCGCTGACCGTGGTCCCCTTGCCGCCGCTGAAGCTGTCGCCGGACACCAGCTCGTACACGGTGATCCCGGTCATGGTGACCCCGAAGACGAGGGCCGCGGCGAGCACCGGGCGCTTCCAACTGCCCACCCGCGCGCGGTAGACGGTGCCCTCCGTGAACCGGCCCGGGGGCGCGGGGGTCTGCTCCGGCGCCTTGGCCGTGACCGTCGCCTCCCGGAGCTGTGCGCCGGTCCGGCTGAAGAAGTGCTGGAAGACGGAGCCTCCGGAGGTGGCTATCGCGCTCACGACGCCGGCGCCGAGGATCGTGCCGTAGACCCCGAAGTAGGAGGCGAGTTTGGCGGCCACCACCGCCGCCACCGCACTGCCCGCGACTTGAGGGACGCTCAGATCGATCCGCTTCTTACCGACATCGGGCCTTACACGCATTCCGGGTTCTAGCCTGCCTTTCCCGTACCTGATCAACTATCTATACGACAAAGGGACGTACGGCCGAAACCAATAGTTCCGTTTCCGGCTATTGCGTGAAGTACGCCACTTTCAAGATCGCGCGAACCCCGCGCCGGACCGCCAAGTCCCGCCTGCCGCAAGAAGATGGGCGGCGTGCCAATCCACGCACGTGGTCCAAATGGAGTACTGTTGCGAGCCCTGGGTGTGGTCTCCTGCCAGGGCGTCCGGGACCTCATCGGGCCGCCCACAGAGGGCCAGTTGCACAGGGTGACGCGGTTGGTCACTTAGCGTTGCGAATAGGTAACCGTGCCATAACGGCGAGTCAGGGCCCGCGCCCGACACGCCGGGCAACTCGGCAAGGTTGTGGCAGGCTGCACCCGGGCAGGCCACACTCGACTAGCGGAAGCAGCGACGCACGTGACGTCGGCAGGCACCACCCGGGAGGTTCCCATGCCCGAACTGCGTGTCGTGGCCGTCTCTAACGACGGCACACGGCTGGTGCTGAAGGCTGCGGACAGCACGGAGTACACGCTTCCGATTGACGAGCGTCTGCGCGCCGCTGTACGCGGCGACCGTCCCCGCCTCGGCCAGATCGAGATCGAGGTGGAGAGCCATCTCCGCCCCCGAGACATCCAGGCACGTATACGTGCCGGCGCCTCCGCGGAGGAAGTCGCCCAACTAGCCGGTATCCCCGTCGACCGAGTACGGCGCTTCGAGGGCCCCGTCCTCGCTGAGCGCGCCTTCATGGCCGAGCGCGCCCGGAAGACCCCTGTCCGCCGCCCCGGTGAGAACGCGGGACCCCAACTCGGCGAGGCCGTCCAGGAGCGACTGACGCTGCGCGGCGCCGACAAGGACACCGTCCAGTGGGACTCCTGGCGCCGCGACGACGGCACCTGGGAAGTCCTCCTGGTCTACGTCGTCGCGGGCGAACCGCACTCGGCGAGCTGGACGTACGACCCGCCCCGGCGGCTCGTCCAGGCCGTCGACGACGAGGCGCGCTCGCTGATCGGTGAGTCGGACGATCTCGCCAGCACCCCCGAGCCCAGCTTCCCGTTCGTGCCGCGGATCGCCCGGCTGCCCCGCGACCGCCCACTGGACCGCGCCCTGGAGCGCCCGGAGCGTCCCGCGCTGCCGTCGCCCGAGCCGGTCGAGGAGAGCGAGCGCGACTCGCTGACCAGCCTCCTGGAAGCGGTACCGAGCTTCCGCGGCGACATGGTGGTTCCCGAGCGCCCCTCGGAGCCCCCGGAGGAGCCAGCCGTGGAACCGGAGGCGGAGGAGCCCCCGGCCCCTGCCGCCTCGGCCGGTTCGGCCTACGCGGACGTCCTGATGCCCCGCTCCGTGGGCGCCCACCGCGACCGGCTCATCGGCTCCACCGACCGCCAGGCCGAAGCGGACGGCGTCCGCCCGGGCCGTAGAGCGGCGGTCCCGAGCTGGGACGAGATCGTCTTCGGGACGCGCAGGAAAAAGCAGGAGTAGTACGTCAGTTGTTCGTACGACGAGGAGGGCCCGCGC
>NZ_JBHXME010000284.1:0-7130 GCF_042721125.1 Streptomyces sp. NPDC058469 | reverse complement strand
GCGCTCCGCGAGGAACAGGCGGCCCGCCTCGATGCCCGACTCCTCCGTGTGCTCCCCGGGGATGACCCGCACCTCGGCCTCCAGCCCGTGCCGGCGCATCGCGGCCCGGTAGGCACGCCGCCGCTCGACCGATCCGGGGCCCCGGCCGCCGTCGATGTGCACGATGCGGCGGTGCCCCAGTTCGACGAGATGCTCCATGGCCTGGTGCACCCCCTTGCCCTCGGCGCTGTGGACGAAATCCACGCGGGCGCGCGGCACTCGGCGACTGACCGAGACGGTCACGGCTCTGCGTCCGAGTTCGTCGAGATACGCGGCTTCCGCCTCGGGGCCGAGCAGGATCAGCGCCTCGCAGCGGTGACTGAGGAGCGCCTCGGCCGCCTTCGCCTCGCTGCGGCCATGGGTGGCCGCGGAGAGCAGGACGTCATAGCCCAGGCGTTCGGCCTCGGGGTAGATCCCCGCGATGAGGTCCGCGTGAAAGGTCTGGTGCACGGTGAACATCACGCCGAGCGTGCGGCTGCGGCCGCGGGCCAGCAGCCTGGCCGCGCTGTCGGGGTGGTAGCCGATCTCGTCGGCGACCCGCAGCACCCGCTGCCGCGTCTCTTCGCTCGCCCCCGGCTGACCGCGGAAGATGATCGAGACGAGCGCCCGCGACACCCCCGCTTTCGCGGCGACGTCCGCCATCGTCGGCCGCTGCTTTCCCGACGCATCCACCTGTGAACCCACCTTCCACCGCGGCCAACCCTACGGACCCTCTCGAAATCTCCCAGCAACAAGGTATTGACATGACATTTGGACAGGGGTCATCGTACACACACTAGAGCGCGCTAGTAGAGCGCGGCAGTGAATCTCCTGAACGCCTCCGTCTCCGGTACGAAAGGGAAACCAGCGTGATGCCGTTCGAAGTGCTGACCATGGGCCGCACAGGGGTGGATGTGTATCCGCTCCAGACCGGCGTGGGGCTGGCAGAGGTCACGTCGTTCGGCAAGTACCTGGGCGGGAGTCCGACCAATGTGGCCGTCGCAGCGGCCCGTTACGGGCACTCCGCGGCCGTGATCACGAAGACGGGCCGGGACCCGTTCGGGGACTTCGTCCGCACGGCCTTGGAGGCGTACGGCGTCGACAGCCGGTTCGTCGGCACGTCGGCCATCGCGCCGACCCCGGTGACGTTCTGCGAGATCTTCCCGCCGGACGACTTCCCGCTGTACTTCTACCGGCTGCCCAAGGCCCCCGACCTGGACGTCCAGCCGGGCGAACTGGACCTGGACGCCGTCAGCGATGCCCGGATCTTCTGGATGACCGGCACCGGGCTGAGCGAGGAGCCGAGTCGTTCGGCCACACTGGCCGCGCTCGCGCACCGGGCGAAGGCCGGGACGACGGTCTTCGACCTGGACTGGCGGCCGATGTTCTGGAAGCACGCCGGTCAGGCCAGTTCGTACTACGCAGAGGCCCTGCGTCACACCACCGTCGCCGTCGGCAACCTCGACGAGTGCGAGGTCGCCACCGGCGAGCGCGAGCCGTATGCCGCCGCGAAGGCACTGCTCGCCGCCGGGGTGGAGCTGGCCGTGGTGAAGCAGGGGCCCAAGGGTGTCCTGGCCGTCGGCCGTGACGGTTCGGCCGTCGAGGTACCGCCGGTGCCGGTGGACGTCGTCAACGGACTCGGTGCCGGTGACGCCTTCGGCGGCGCGCTCTGTCACGGTCTGCTCTCCGGCTGGGACACCCGCCGCACGGTCGCCTTCGCCAACGCGGCCGGCGCCCTGGTCGCGGGCCGGCTCTCCTGCTCCGACGCGATGCCCACCGAGACCGAGGTCGAGTCAAAGCTCCGCGAGGCGACCACCGCTTCCATCGAACGAAAGGCGTGACGACGTGCCGTCCGACAACGTGAGCCGGATCGTGGAGGCCCGGGTAAACGACCCCGGCGCCATCGCGACGGCGGCAGCACGCCGCGTGAAAGCCCCCTCGCTCCTCGGCACCCACGGCAAGGCGATGATCGTCGCGGCCGACCACCCGGCCCGCGGCGCCAACGGCGTCGGCGCCGACCCCACCGCGATGGCCGACCGCTTCGAGCTACTGGACCGGCTGTGCACGGCCCTGGAACGGCCCGGTGTCACCGGGGTGTTGGCCACTGCCGACATCCTGGAGGACCTGCTGCTGCTCGGCGTCCTGGACGGCAAGAGCGTCTTCGGCTCCATGAACCGGGCGGGTCTTGCGGGATCGGTGTTCGAGATCGACGACCGGTTCACCGGCTACGACGCGGAGATGATCGCCGCGATGGGCTTCGACGGCGGCAAGATGCTCACCCGCATCGCCCTCGACGACCCCGCCACCCCGGCCGCCCTCCAGAACACCGCTCGCGCCGTCAACGAGCTGAACAACCACCAACTCATCGCCATGGTCGAGCCGTTCATGTCCGAGTGGCATGACGGCAGGATCCGCAACGACCTCTCGACGGACGCCGTCGTCAAGTCGATCACCATCGCCTCGGGCCTGGGCCGCCGCACCGCCTACACCTGGCTGAAGCTGCCGGTCGTGGCGGACATGGAGCGGGTGCTGGCCTCCTCGACGCTGCCCGCGCTGCTGCTGGGCGGCGAGGTCAAGGATCCCGAAGCGGCCTTCGCCTCCTGGGGCAAGGCCCTCCAACTCCCCACCGCACAAGGCCTGGTCGTCGGCCGCTCACTGCTCTACCCGTCGAACGGCGATGTCGCCGGCGCGGTCGACAAGGCGGTGAGCCTGCTGTGAGCGACACCGACAAGTACCACCTGCCGAAGGGGACTTCGGCCGACGGCCCCTACGATCTCCTGGTCACGCCCGAGTCGGCGGGCTGGGGGCACTCCGGCCTCAGGATCCTGACCCTGGGGCCGGGCCAGGCGCACACCCTGTCCACCGGGGATTCCGAGTTCCTGGTCCTGCCGCTGACGGGCTCCTGCACCGTCTCCACAGACGGAAGGGCCTTCGAACTCACCGGCCGGGCAGGCGTGTTCGCCTCCGCCACCGACTTCGCCTACCTCCCCCGCGCGTCGGAGGCCCTGATCAGCAGCGCGGACGGTGGAACGTTCGCGCTGCCCTCCGCCCGTACCGAGCGGAGCTCACTCTCCGCTCGGTACGGGCCCATGGAGGACGTCCCGGTCGAGCTGCGCGGGGCAGGAGCCTGCTCCCGGCAGGTCAACAACTACTGCCTGCCCGGCACCTTCGACGCCGAGCAGCTCCTGGTGTGCGAGGTCCTCACCCCCGGCGGCAACTGGTCCTCGTACCCGCCCCACAAGCACGACGAGCCTCGCCCCGGAGTCGAGTCCGAGCTTGAGGAGATCTACTACTTCGAGGTCGCGGGCGATGGAAACGGCTTCGGGTACCAGCGGGTCTACGGCACTCCCGAGCGACCCATCGAGGTACTGGCCGAAGTCCGCTCCGGCGACACCGTGCTGATCCCGCACGGCTGGCACGGTCCGTCGATCGCGGCGCCCGGCTACGACCTCTACTACCTCAACGTCATGGCGGGCCCTGGACAGGACCGCGCCTGGCTGATCTGCGACGACCCCGCCCACGGATGGGTGCGGGAGACCTGGGAGTCCCAGGACGTCGACGACCGCCTGCCCTTCGAAGGACTCACGCGCCGATGACCACCGTACGACTTACCACCGCCCAGGCCCTGGTCCGCTTCCTCGCGAACCAGTACAGCGAACGCGACGGCCAGGAACAGCGCTTGATCCCGGGCGTATGGGGCATCTTCGGGCACGGCAATGTGGCCGGCATCGGCCAGGCGCTGCTGCAGGCCGCCGTCACCCAAGAGGCGGACCTGCCCTACTACTTGGCCCGTAACGAACAGGGCATGGTCCACGCCTCGGTGGCCTACGCGAAGATGCGCGACCGGCTGGCGACCTTCGCCTGCACCGCCTCCACCGGGCCCGGCTCCACGAACATGATCACGGGCGCGGCCCTCGCCACGACGAACCGCATACCGGTCCTGCTGCTGCCCAGCGACATGTTCGCCACCCGCGCCGCCGACCCCGTGCTCCAGCAACTGGAGGACACCCGGGGCGGGGACGTCACGGTCAACGACACCTTCCGTGCCGTGTCGAAGTACTTCGACCGGATCTCCCGTCCCGAGCAGCTGATCCCCGCCGCGCTCGCGGCGATGCGGGTGCTGACCGACCCGGTGGAGACGGGTGCCGTAACCCTCGCCCTGCCGCAGGATGTTCAGGCCGAGGCGTACGACTGGCCGGTCGCGTTCTTCCGGCGCCGGGTGTGGCACGTGGGCCGCCCACTGCCGGAGCCGGCCGCGGTGGAGCGGGCCGCACGGCTGCTGCGCAATGCGCGCAAGCCGCTGATCGTCGCGGGCGGCGGTGCCGTGTACTCCGGCGCCGAGACCCAGCTGCGGGCCTTCGCCGAAGCCACCGGTATCCCGGTCGCCGACACCCACGCCGGCAAGGGCGCGGTCCCCTGGGACCACCCCTGCGCGGTCGGCGGCATCGGCTCGACCGGCTCGTACGCGGCTAACGAACTGGCGAAGGAGGCCGATGTCGTCCTCGGCATCGGCACCCGCTACAGCGACTTCACCACCGCGAGCCACACCATCTTCGCCAACCCCGACGTCGCCTTCGTCAACCTCAACGTCGCCCGCCTGGACGCCGTCAAGCACTCCGCCGAGCCCCTGGTGGCCGACGCCCGCCTCGGCATCGAAGCCCTCGCCGAAGCGCTGGCCGACTGGGAGGTCACCCCGGACTACCGCACGCGAACCGGCCAACTCATCGCCCGCACAAGGGAGATCGAGGACCGATGCTTCACCGTCGGCCACGGTCCGCTCCCCGCGCAGACCGAGATCCTCGGCGCCCTGGGCGACGTGCTCGGCGACCGTGACGTCGTCATCAACGCCGCCGGCTCCATGCCCGGCGACCTGCAACAGCTGTGGCGGGCACGGGATCCGAAGGCCTACCACGTCGAGTACGCCTACTCCTGCATGGGCTACGAGATCGCCGCCGGCCTCGGCGTCAAAATGGCCGACCCCTCGCGCGAGGTCGTCGTCCTGGTCGGCGACGGCTCGTATCTGATGATGGCTCAGGAGATCGTGACCATGGTCTCCGAGGGCCTGAAGGTCATCGTCGTCCTCGTCCAGAACCACGGATTCGCCTCGATCGGCGCCCTGTCCGAGTCGCTCGGCTCACAGCGCTTCGGCACCAACTACCGCTTCCGGAACAGTGGTTCGGGCCTGCTAGACGGAGACATCCTCCCCGTCGACCTCGCCGCCAACGCCTCCTCGCTCGGCGCGGACGTCCTGCAAGCCACCTCCGTCGACGAGTTCCGTACGGCGATGGAGAAAGCGAAGGCCGCGACCCGCACCACCGTCGTCCACGTCGAGACCGATCTCTACGGGCCGAACCCGCCCGGCCACGGCTGGTGGGACGTCCCCGTCAGCCAGGCCTCCGCCCTGGAGACCACCCGCGCCGCGCACGAGACGTATGCCGCCCACAAGCAGGCCCAGCGCCACTACCTGTAAGGACCCCCCTCCCGTGAAGACCATTCAGCACTGGATCGACGGCACGGCCGTCCCCGGCACGGACACCGCTCCGGTGTTCGACCCGGCCACCGGACGACAGCAGGCCCAGGTGGTCCTGGGCGGATCCGCCGACGTGGACACCGCCGTCACAGCCGCCGCGCGGGCCTTCGAGACCTGGTCCGAGTCGTCCCTCACCCAGCGCACCCAGGTGATGTTCGCCTTCCGCCAGCTCCTCGTCGAGCACGAGGAGGAACTGGGCCGGATCATCTCCGCCGAACACGGCAAGACCGTCGACGACGCACGCGGCGAGATCACCCGCGGCCGTGAGGTCGTCGAATTCGCCTGCGGCCTCGGCGACGTACTCAAGGGATCCTTCTCCGACCAGGTCTCCCGCGGCATCGACGTGCACGACTTCCGCCAGCCGCTCGGCGTCGTCGCCGGCATCACCCCGTTCAACTTCCCCGCCATGGTGCCCCTTTGGATGCACCCCATCGCCATCGCGACCGGCAACACCTTCATCCTCAAGCCCAGCGAACGCGACCCCTCCGCCGCGAACTTCGTCGCCGAGCTGTACCAGAAGGCCGGCCTGCCCGACGGCGTCTTCAACGTCGTCCACGGCGGCAAGGACGCCGTCGACGCGATCCTCACCCACCCCGGCATCGAGGCCGTCTCCTTCGTCGGGTCGACCCCCATCGCCAAGTACGTGCACGAGCAGGGCACTTCGGCCGGCAAGCGCGTCCAGGCCCTCGGCGGCGCCAAGAACCACGCCGTCGTCCTCCCGGACGCCGACCTGGACTTCGCCGCCAACCACATCACCGCCGGCGCCTACGGCTCGGCCGGCGAACGCTGCATGGCCGTCTCCGTCGCCGTGGCCGTGGGTGACGCGGCGGACGGGCTGGTGGAGGTGCTGGGGCGCAAGGCCCGCGAGGTGAAGGTCGGGCCCGGTGACGCCCCGGGCGTGGAGATGGGACCGCTGGTCACCAAGGCCGCCCAGGAACGTGTCGAGAACGCCGTCGGCACCGCCGCCGCACAGGGCGCCACCGTCGTCGTGGACGGCCGCGGACTGAAGATCGACGGCCACGAGGACGGCTTCTTCACCGGCCCGTCCCTGCTCGACCACGTCACCGTCGAGATGGACGCCTACAAGGAGGAGCTGTTCGGCCCGGTCCTCGCGATCGTCCGCGTCGACACACTCGACGAGGCCATCGCCGTCATCAACGCCAACCCGTACGGCAACGGCACCGCCTTGTTCACCGCTTCCGGCGAGGCCGCCCGCCGATTCCAGCGCAACGTCAAGGTCGGCATGATCGGCGTCAACGTGCCGGTCCCCGTCCCGATGTCGTACTACTCCTTCGGCGGCTGGAAGGACTCCCTCATCGGCGACTCCCCCATCCACGGCCCCGAGGGCATCCGCTTCTACACCCGCCCCAAGGTCGTCACCACCCGCTGGCCGAAGCCTGCCCAGCAGGTCGCCGCCGGCTTCAACTTCCCCACCTCCAGCTGATCCACAGAGTTCCCTGTCCCCCCTTCGCAAAGGACCGACCATGGCAACGGCGCCAACTCCCCTCCGTACCGTCGCGGGCAACCTCTGCCTGGGCTCCGCCCCCGACTCCTGGGGCATCTGGTACCCCGAGGACGAGCA
>NZ_JBHXME010000283.1:0-7181 GCF_042721125.1 Streptomyces sp. NPDC058469 | reverse complement strand
CGCGCGAACCGTCCGGTGCCGGGAACTCAGCGCCCCTGCCAGACCGGGGCCCGCTTCTCGGCGAAGGCACGCGGACCCTCCACCGCGTCGGCCGAGCCGCTCACACGGGCCAGTTCCTTCGTGGTCAGCTCCCACAGCGGAGCGTCGGCGGGCCGCTGGGCGCCCTGGTATCCCAGCGCGATCCGCTTGGTGGCCTGGACGGACAGCGGCGCGTTGGCGGCGATCCGCCCGGCCAGCTCGACCGCGGCTTCCAGCACGTCAGCGGCCGGCACCACGCGGTTGACCAGATGTAGTTCGAGCGCCCGCTGCGCGCTGATCGGGTCGCCGGTCAGCAGCATCTCCAGACCGACGCGCTGGGGCAGCTGGGCCGCGAGCCGGAAGGCCCCGCCGGCGCCGGCCACGAGCCCGCGCTTGACCTCGGGGAGGCCGAACGACGCCGTGTCCGCGGCCACCACGAGGTCACTGGCCAGGGCCAGTTCGGTTCCCCCGCCGATCGCCGCGCCGTTCACCGCCGCGACGGTCGGCTTGCCGATGTAGTGGCCGACGTATCCGGCCAGCCCCCACTGCTCGCGGCCCTCGGGGATGATCCGCTCTCCGCGCAGGATGGCCTTGAGGTCCGCCCCGGCGCAGAACGCCTTGTCGCCCGCGCCGGTCAGCACGACGGCGCGGACGTCGTCGTCGTTCTCCGCCTCTTCGAGGGCGTCGCCCACGCCCAGGCAGACCGCTTCGTTGACCGCGTTGCGGACGTCGGGGCGGTTGATGGTGATGACCATCACGTGCCCGCGCCGCTCGACGAGAACGGGGTGCTCGGCGGACGCCTGCCCGGTGGTGCTCGGCTCGCTCACGGATCCTCCTCCTGGTGCGGTTGCCCCGACGGGCCGTGAGGCCGACCGGAACATATAGAAAGTCTTACGGTAACTCTAACGGCAATCTCGGTGGTAGCTGGTGGTCGCGCTGATGCCGGTGCGGCTCAACCGAACCGCACGACGGCCTTGCCGGGGGCGAGCTTGGATCCGTCCGCCGCCTCGGTCCACACGTCCACTGTCGCGGTGACGGCGCCGTCGACCTTCTCGACGCCGGTCACCACACCGCGGGCGGTGACGGTCATGCCCTTTGTGTTGGCCCCGCGGAACTGGCACGAGAGGCTGATGATCCGTCCGCTGTCGCCCATCCACGCCCGCAGCGCGTTGTGCAGGTAGGACCACTGGAGGTTGCCCATCCCGAAAGCGGTCGGGTACCCGGCCGCACGGCCGGCCTCGTCGTCCATGTGGATCGGCACGAACTCGTCGTTGACGGCCGCATAGCGGTTCCAGTTCGCGAAACCGGTCTCTCTGGTGAACGGCCCTATCTCGTCGCCGATCCCGACCTTGTCGCCTGACGTCGCAGTCTGCACGTCGGTTCGTCCCTTCAGTAGCGAATGAGCGTCGACACGGTCCGCTTGACGAGCCGGCCGCTCTGATTGGTCCAGGTCTCCTCGGCGGTGCTGAAGAGCATCAGGCCCAGCCGTCCCTCGCGCTCGGTGTAGGGCCCGAGACACCGGCTGCCGGTGATCACGTCGCCGGGGCGCATTCGGTCGCCGTACTCCACCGACATGCCGCCGTTGAGCTGGAACGTCAGTCCGGGACCGGGTACGCCGGCCTGGATCTCGGTGTTGTCGGGGTCGTTGGGATCGGAGACCGCTTCGGGATTCCGGGCCCAGGTCTCGGCACACGACCAGGCGAACGGGTTGAACTCCTCGGGCGCGACGATGCCCCGGTGGACGGTTCGGCGGGCGTACTCCTCACTGAGGAACAGCTGCGGAGCGGGCTCGGGCCAGTACACCGCGAGGGCCCATCTGCGGATGTCGGACGCGCTCACGGGATGGCTCACCTGCCGTGCGAGCTCGACGCCCACAGCGGCCTGCATGGCCGCCGAGATCCTGCTGTCAGTCATGGTGCTCCTTGCGAACCGGACGGAAGGAACGGCCCGGGGGCCGTGGCGGGTGGCGGGTTCTCACGCCAGCCGTTCGACGAACTGCCTGAGCTGGCGGATGTTGCGGCACTCGACGACGTCGTCGCAGTGCGGCGCGTACTGGTCCATGACCGAATCGCCGCTGCCCCACGCCGCGCGCGGCTCCGGGTTGAGCCAGTACACCCGGCCGGCGCGCTGCCGGAGCGCCGACAGCGACTCCACCGACGGCGAGCGGTAGTTGGTCCGCGCGTCGCCCAGGACGACGACGATGCTCCGGCTGCCGACCTGCGTACCCCAGCGGTCCCAGAAGCCCCGGAACGCCTTGCCGTAATCCGACCGCCCGTCGAGCAGGACCCCGCTGCCGGACTCGTCGATCCGGCGCGCCGCCTCGGCGGCGCCGTCCGATCCGGCGAGCAGGTCGGTCACCTCGTCCATGCCGTCGACGAAGACGAAGCTGCGCACCACCCGGAACTGCGTGCGCAACGCCTGGGCGAGTTGCAGGGTGAACCCGGCGAACGTGGCGACGGATCCGGAGATGTCGGCGAGCAGCACCAACTCCGGCTTGGCCGGGCGCGGGGGCCGGAACGCCAGCCGTACCGGCGCCCCTCCGGCCGAGAGCGACTCGCGTACCGTGCGGCGGAAATCGAGCGGGCCCCGCCGGGCGCGGCGACGCGTCGCGCTCAGCTTGCCCGCCAACTGGGCGGGCAGTGGCGCCAGCGCGGCGCGCAGCGCGGCCAGTTCTACTGTCGACGCGGTCAGGAAGTCAAGGTCCTCCGGCAGCGCACTCCGCAGGGAGCGCGCCACGGCGGCCGCACCTCGGTCCTCGACGAGGCGTCGGCGCACCTCGGTCTCGATCTCCTGCCGGAGCCGTTCCACGCGCCGCTCCGCCTCCTCGGCCGCCAGCCGGACGCGCAGGGCGGACGCCGGGGAGCCGTCGGTCCCGCCGCTGAGTCCGGCCAGCCGGTCGCACAGGTCACCCGGCTCCACGGCACGGAACGTGCGCTGCACGGCGAGCGTGCCGGCCACCGGTTGACCCGGCCGGATCCGGGCGTGCCGGTCGACCAGCTCGGCGGTCACGGCGCGCAGGCCCAGATCGTCCCGCTGGTCGAGAACCCGGACGAGAAGGTCGCGCAGTTCCGTGTCACCGGCCCCGGCGAGCCGCGCGGCCAACCGGCCGCGGACCTGCGTGCCATCGGCATCCGGTGCCGGACCTCCGCCTTGACCGGGGCGCGCCCCGGGGGAGAAGAACAGGTCGAAGACCGTGTCAAAGGCACGCCCGTGCCGACCGCTCTTGACCAGCGTGGCCGCCAGGGCGGCCTTGAGCTGGTCCGGCTGGAGCGGGTCCGTGTACTCCAGGCTCCGGACCGCGTCGATGCTCTCGCTCGTCGACACGGGCACACCGATCTGCCGCAGTTCGCCGATCAGCCCTTCGACCGCGGTCAGTAGCGCTTCACCTGCCTCCTGAAGCGCCCTCGGGGGTCGGCCGGGCCCGTGCGGGCCTGGCCCCGGCGGCCCGGAGCACGCTGTCGCGACGGTCATGACGAAACCTGGCCGAGCTCGCGCGTCGCGAGTTCGATGTCGCTCTGGTGCTTGAGCAGGACCGGGAGGGCCGCGACCACTCCGGCCGGGTCCACTTCCGAGGACTCGAACAGGAGCAGCGTCCTGGCCCAGTCGATCGTCTCGGAGACGGACGGCTTCTTCTTGAGTTGCAGGCCGCGCAGAGTGACCACCACCTGGGTGAGCTGCGTCGCGAGATGCTCGCTGATGCCCGGCACGGCGGAGCGGACGATCTCCCGTTCCCGCTCGGCGCCCGGATACCCGATGTGCAGAAAGAGGCACCGGCGCTTCAGCGCCTCGGACAGCTCGCGGCTGTTGTTGGAGGTGAGCAGTACCAGGGGCCTGCGGCGGGCCGTCACGGTACCGAATTCGGGGATGGAGACCTGGAAGTCAGAGAGGACCTCCAGCAGTAGCGCCTCCGTCTCGATGTCCAGCCGGTCGACCTCGTCGATGAGCAGGACGACGTCGTCCTCGGATCGGATCGCTTCGAGCAGGGGGCGGGCCAGCAGGTACTCCTCGCTGAAGATGTCCCGCTCCAGCGCCTGCCACTGCTCCGTGGCGGCGTCACGTGAGGCGTGGATCCGCAACAGCTGCTTGCGGTAGTCCCACTCGTACAGGGCCTTCGACTCGTCCAGACCCTCGTAGCACTGCAACCGGATCAACCGCGCCCCCGTGACCCGGCTGAGCGCCTTCGCGAGTTCGGTCTTGCCGGTGCCCGCGGGGCCTTCAGCGAGTACCGGTTTTCCGAGTCGGCCTGCCAGGAAGACCGCGCCGCTGATCTGCGGGTCCGCGATGTATCCGACAGCGGCGAGGCTGTCGGCCACATCTTCGGGCGTCGTGAAGTGGTGGCCGGCGCTGCCGTCGTGCTCGTCTGCTGCGGGCATGCCTGTCTCTCCCCGGGGGCCGCCGGCGGTGGCGCTCGGGAGCCCGTTCCCGTGGCTCCCGAACGTTCCGCCGACGACTTGGTTGGTTATACCGTATGCCTTCCAGTAACTATTCAAGTTAGCCTTACGGTAATTTATTTGACAAGGCTCTTCGGCCGGTGGTCGACTGGCCCGGCCAAGCGTCGAGCGGTGCGTGGACGCGCACCGCTCCCGAGGCTCTGCCGCCAGGGCAGCCTCCGTGGGGAGCCGACGGCCGCAGTCGGTGGGTTTCACGCGTGCCCGTGGACCCGATCGGCCGGCACCGCGGGCCGCGAAGGTATGAGCGCCGCGAGGCGCCGTGAAACGACAAGGGAGTCCGCATGGATCTAGTGCTCTCGGCAGATCAGAAACTCTTTCGGGCCACGGTGAAGGCCTTCCTGGAGAAGGAGGCGCCGCTCACGAGGGTGCGGGAACTCGCGGACACGTCCACCGGATTCGACCGTGACTGGTGGAGCCGAGCCGCCGAGCTCGGCTGGACGGCGATGCTCGTCTCCGAGGAGCTCGGGGGCGGGAGCGTCTCGGGGGGCGGCCTGCTCGACCTCGCCATCGTCGCCGAGGAACTCGGCCGCGGCGTCGGCCCCGGCCCGCTGCTGGCGACCAACATCGTGCTGGCCGGCCTGGTCGCGGCCACCGACGGCCCGGACCACTCGCACATCATCGAAGCGCTCGTCTCCGGCGAGAGCGTCGCCACCTGGGCGGTCTACGAGCCCGGCGGGCAGTGGTCCCCGCTGACGCCCGGCCTGACGGCGAAGGCCGGGAAGGACGGCTTCGTACTCGACGGCGTCAAGGACCGGGTCGAGCTCGCCGAGCAGGCGGACCTGCTGCTGGTGACGGCGATGACCGAGCAGGGGCCCACCCAGTTCCTGGTGCCGGTGGACGCGGCCGGGGTTTCGGTCGAGGCGTCCCGGAGCCTGGACCTGGTCCGGCGCTTCGCGGAGGTCCGCTTCGCCGGTGTGGAGGTTCCCGAGCCCGCCGTCGTCGGCCTCGTGGGCCGCGCGGAGCCGCTCGTCGAGCGCCAGCTCCAAGTCGCGGTCGTGCTGCAGAGCGCCGAGACCTGCGGGGCCCTGGAGCGGGTGTTCGAGTTCACCACGCAGTGGGCCTTCGACCGCTACTCCTTCGGGCGTCCGCTGGCCTCCTACCAGGCGCTCAAACATCGGTTCGCCGATATGAAGACCTGGATCGAAGCGTGCCACGCGACCACCGGCGCGGCCGCGCGCGCGGTCCAGGACGGCACCGAGGACGCGGCCGAGCTGGTGAGCGTCGCCAAGTCCTATGTCGGCAGCCGCTCCACGCAGATCCTCCAGGACTGCATCCAGATGCACGGGGGGATCGGCGTCACCTGGGAGCACGACCTCCACCTGTATCTCCGGCGTGCGACGGTGAACCGGGCCCTCTACGGGACACCCGAGGACCACCGCCTCCGCATCGCCGACATCATCGCGCCCTCAGAGAGGAAGACGTCATGACCGACAGCACTGTGGAGGCGGTCGAGTCGTTCCGCCTCAGGGCCCGTGCGTGGCTGGCCGAGAACATGCCGCGGGTCGACGTCGACGCAGTCCCGCCGCCGCCCGGGGACGACGACGCCGAGTGGGTCCGCACCCGTGAACTGCAGAAGAAGCTCTACGCGGGCGGGTTCGCGGGCATCTGCTTCCCCTCGGAGTACGGCGGCCTGGGCCTCACCCCGGAGCACCAGCGGG
Source organism: Streptomyces sp. NPDC058469 (assembly GCF_042721125.1). NCBI lineage: Bacteria > Bacillati > Actinomycetota > Actinomycetes > Kitasatosporales > Streptomycetaceae > Streptomyces > Streptomyces sp. NPDC058469. Next base: position 1,054 of record NZ_JBHXME010000283.1, on the reverse strand, counting down.
CGTTCACCGAGGAGTCCGAGGGCTATGAGATGCCACTGCTGCTGAACGTCCCCACGTTCAGCATCTGCGCGCCCACGATCATGGACATGGGCTCGGAGCAGCAGAAGCGCGAGCGCATCTCCGCGGCGATCCGCGGCGACGAGATCCTCGTGCAGTTCCTGTCGGAGCCCAGTGGCGGTTCGGACCTCGCCGGCCTGGTCACCCGCGCGGACCGCGACGGGGACACCTGGGTGCTCAACGGGGCCAAGACGTGGAGCACGTGCGCCTACGCCGCGGACTACGCCCTGTGCCTGGCGCGCACCGACTGGGACGCGCCCAAGCACCGGGGCCTGACGATGTTCCTGGTGAAGGTCCACCAGCCCGGGATCACGATGCGCCGTATCACCCAGGTGAGCGGGTCGACCGAGTTCTGCGAGGAGTTCTTCGACGACCTCGTCCTGCCCGCGGACGCGGTGGTGGGCGAGGTCAACGGCGGATGGGCGGTGGCCTCCCGGCAGTTGTTCCACGAGCGGACCGCGGTGGGCGGCGGTTCGCCCTTCACCAGCGGCCGGGGCACCGGGCGGGTCAGCCAGCCCAAGCCGGACCTCGTCCAGATCGCCCGCGCGTCCGGCCGGGCCGCCGACCCTCGGGTGCGCGAGATGCTCGGTGAGGGGCACGCGCTGGAGAAGGTGCAGGAGCAGTTGATCCGTCGCGTCAGCATCGGCCTGGAGACCGGTCAGATGCCGTCCCCGGCAGCTTCGATCATGCGGCTGGCCCACGCCGAGACCGACTGGCGCGTCGACGACCTGGCGTTGGAGATCGCCGGGGGTCTGGCCGTCAGCGGCGAGGGCCCTGGCCGGGTCGGCGACAACTTCCTCATGCGCCAGGGCGCCAGCCTCGGCGGAGGAAGCACCGAGATGTCGCGGAACATCATCAGTGAGCGAATCCTCGGGATGCCGCGCGAATACGCGGCCGACCGCGATGTGCCGTTCAGTCAGGTCAAGCGCGGCAGCAGCTGACGCGAGCCGCCGGAACGCAGCGGCGCACCGAGGAGCGTGTTCGCTCTCCTCGGTGC
>NZ_JBHXME010000282.1:0-7261 GCF_042721125.1 Streptomyces sp. NPDC058469 | reverse complement strand
GGCCACCACGGCGGCCCTGCTCGCCGGGGCCGCGGCCCCCGGCACCGCCGCACTCGCGGTCGCCGTCTTCGTCGCCGCCGCCGCGACCGTCGTCCCGCAACTCCTCGTCCCGCTGGTCGCCGAACGCGCCCCCGCCCACCACCGCGCCCGCCATGTCGCCGCCGTCATAGCGGGCCTGTTCACCGGCATCGTGGCCGCACGCGTCGTGGGCAGCCTGGTCGGCCAGGCCTACGGCTGGCGGGTCGTGTTCATCGGCTCGGCCGCCCTGACCCTCGTCCTCGGCCTCGCCACCGCGTACGTCCTCCCGTCCGAGAAGCGCCGCGGCTCCGGCCCGCTGTTCGCCGGCCTCGCCGCCCTGCCCGGCCTGGTCCGCAGCTCGCCCGACCTGTGGCGCGCATGCCTGCGGCAGGCGGGGATGTTCGGCGCGTGGAGCGCCCTGTGGACCACACTCGCCCTGCTCCTGACGGGCACGACCGACGGTTCCTACGGATTCTCGACCGCGACCGCCGGCCTGTTCGGGCTCTTCGGGCTGGCGGCCAGCGCGGTGGCTCCGCTCGCGGGCGGGTTCGTCGACCGGTTCGGCGCGGGCAAGGTCGTACGGTCCGCGTATGTGCTCGCGGCCGTGTCTGTGCCGCTGTTCTGGCTGGGCGGGCACGTGCTGTGGGCGCTGTTCGTGGCCGCGATCGCCGTCCACGCGGCCCTGGTCGCCTCCCACGTCGCCAACCAGACCCTCGCCCTCACCACCACCTCCACCCCGGCGACCGCCAACACCGCCTACGTCGTCGCCGGCTTCACCGGCGGCGCCCTCGCCTCGGCCCTCGCAGGCCCGGCGTTCAGCCACTGGGGCTGGGGTGGCGTGTGTGTGGTGGCCGGGGTGTGGCTGGTGATCGGGTGGGTGTCGACGGCCGCGCGGCGGTGACGCCCCGCGCGTCGTCGGGGTGTGTGTTGTCGAGGGTGCGTGTCATCGTCGTACGGCTGTTTCGAAGCCGTACGACGATGACGGGACCGTACGCGGTCAGAGCTTGGTGACGTCCAGGTCGCCCTCGGCGTACCGCCTGCGCAGCACCTTCTTGTCGAACTTGCCGACGCTCGTCTTCGGGACCGACTCGATGATCGTCCAGCGTTCGGGGAGCTGCCACTTGGCGATCTTTCCCGCGTCGGCGAGGAAGGCGCGCAGCGACTCGAAGTCGGCGGTGGAACCCTCCCGCAGGACCACGGTCGCCAGCGGACGCTCGCCCCACTTCTCGTCCGGTACGGCGACCACGGCGGCCTCGGTGATGTCCGGGTGGGACATCAGGGCGTTCTCCAGGTCGACGGAGGAGATCCACTCGCCGCCGGACTTGATGACGTCCTTGGCACGGTCGGTGAGGGTGAGGAAACCGTCGGCGGAGATCGTGCCGACGTCACCCGTCTTGAGCCAGCCGTCCTCGCTGAACTTGTCGGCGGGGCGCAGGGGTTCGGCGTCCGGGCCGTTGTAGTACGCGCCGGCGATCCACGGGCCGCGCACCTCCAGCTCGCCCGCCGACTCACCGTCGAAGGGCAGCCGCTCGCCGCCGGGGCCGGTGAGCCGGGCCTCGACACTGGCCGGGAAGCGGCCCTGCGTCAGCCGGTACTCCCACTCGCGGTCGGTGCCGACCGCCTCGGCCGGCGGACGCGAGACCGTGCCCAGCGGGGACGTCTCCGTCATGCCCCAGGCGTGGCAGACCCGCATGCCCAGCCTGTCGAAGGCCGCCATGAGGGCGGGCGGGCAGGCCGAACCGCCGATGGTGACCTGGGTGAGCGACGAGACATCCCGGGGCTTCGCGGTCAGTTCGGCGAGCAGGCCCTGCCAGATGGTGGGCACGGCCGCCGCGTGCGTCGGGCGCTGGCTCTCGATCATCTCGGCGAGCGGGGCGGGCTGCAGGAAGCGGTCCGGCATCAGCATGTTCACGCCGGTCATGAACGTGGCGTGCGGCAAACCCCATGCGTTGACGTGGAATTGGGGCACGACGACCAGTGACGTGTCCTGGTCGGTGAGCCCCATCGACTGGGTCATGTTGACCTGCATGGAGTGCAGGTAGATCGAACGGTGGCTGAACACCACGCCCTTGGGGTCGCCCGTCGTGCCGGAGGTGTAACACATCGCGGCGGCCTGGCGTTCGTCCAGCTCGGGCCAGTCGTACGTCGTCGGCTTGCCGGCGATGAGGTCCTCGTACTCGTGCACGCGCGCGTCGGCGCCGTCGAGGGGGGTGCGGTCGCCGGGCCCGGAGACGACGATGTGCTCGACCGTCGGCAGCTTGGACAACAGCGGTGCGAGCAGCGGGATCAGCGAACCGTTGACGATCACCACCCGGTCCGCCGCGTGGTTGACGATCCACGCCAGCTGCTCCGCCGGAAGGCGGAGGTTGAGCGTGTGCAGCACCGCGCCCATGGCGGGGATCGCGAAGTAGGCCTCGACGTGTTCGGCGTTGTTCCACATGAGGGTCGCCGTGCGCTCGCCGTCCACCACGCCCAGGTCCTCGCGCAGGGCGTGCGCCAGTTGGGCCGCGCGGGCACCGACCTCCGCGAAGGAACGGCGCTGTGGCTCTCCCTCACCGGTCCAGCTGATCACCTGCGATGTTCCATGGACCGTCGACCCGTGGGTCAGGATCCTGGAGATCAGCAGCGGTACGTCCTGCATGGTGCTCAGCACGGCGTCCTCCCGGGGCGACATTGCCTACGCGGTAGTAAGGGATGCGCTGATTCTGCGCACATACCGCACGGTATGTCACTAGGGCCGGGTGATCGATCACGTCACGTCGGCCGAGGGGCCCACCTTTGGCGGCGGTGGCTGCGGTTTCGTGGCTTCGTGGCTTCGCTGACAGCCGGGTGACTTGAATCCGACGCCCGCCTGACCTCTAGCGGGCGAGAACCAACTCCGGGTCCTCGCGCAGCTTGCCGAGCGCCCGCGAGACCGCCGATTTCACCGTGCCCACGGACACCCCGAGCACCTGGGCCGTCTGGACCTCGCTGAGGTCTTCGTAGTACCGCAGGACGACCATCGCCCGCTGCCGCTCCGGCAGCTTCGCGATCGCCCGCCACATCGCGTCGTGCAGCGCCTGCTGCTCGGCCGGGTCCTCCGCGCCGCCGACCGTCTCCGGCTCGGGCAGTTCGTCGCACGCGAACTCGTCGACCTTGCGCTTGCGCCACTGCGAGGTCCGCGTGTTCAGCAGCGCCCGGCGGACATAGCCGTCCAGCGCCCGGTGGTCCTCGATCCGCTCCCAGGCGACATACGTCTTGGTCAGCGCGGTCTGCAACAGGTCCTCCGCGTCGCACGGATTCGCGGTCAGCGACCGCGCGGTGCGCAACAGCACGGGTTGCCTGGCCCTCATGTACGACGAGAACGAGGGGTACGTGAGCGCCTGGGTCCGAGCCTGACCCTGGCCCTGGCCCTGGGCCTGAGTCCCGGTCTGGGGCTGGAGCTGGGGCTGGGATTGAGGTTGGGATTGAGGTTGAGCCTGGGTCTGCGTGGCCCGGGTGGCGGTCCGCGTGGCAGGCCGTGCGGCCGGCCTGGGTGCGGGCCGGGTGGCGGGCCTGGTGGCGGCTCCTGCGGCGGCCCGTGCGGCGGCGTTCGACGCGCTGGTGCAGACTGCTGTGGTCATGGCTCCACGCTATGAGTGACCCCCACTCCTGCGGATCGGCCGCAGGTCCCGAAGCAGACTCCGCCTCAGGTTGTAGGGGTGGGGCTGGCTCCACCTCCTGAAGGTGGACGAGCGGATGACATGTACTGCGGGTTTACCCCTGGGGGCTCACCCGTCCGCAGTAAGGGCGGTGGGGGCGACAGAGGTGGTAGGCATGGCGAGGGCCGTGAGCACCAGGCCGGATGTCGGCACCCCCGTACCGGCCGTCACCAGGACCCGCCCGGCCCCCGGTATCTGGTTCACGGCGGTGCCGCGCAGCTGTCGGACCCCCTCCGCGATCCCGTTCATCCCGTGCAGGTACGCCTCCCCGAGCTGTCCCCCGTGCGTGTTGACCGGCAGCCGCTCCTCGGCCACGAAGTCCGCCGCCTGCCCCTTCCCGCAGAACCCGAACTCCTCCAGCTGCATCAGCACGAACGGCGTGAAGTGGTCGTACAGGATCGCCACGTCCATGTCCTCCGGGCCCAGCCCCGCCGTCCGCCACAACTGCCGCGCGACCACGCCCATCTCCGGAAGGCCGGTCAGATCGTCGCGGTAGAAACTGGTCATCTGCTCCTGCGCCCGCCCGGCACCCTGCGCCGCCGCCGCTATGACCGCGGGCGGACGCGGCAGGTCGCGGGCCCGCTCCACCGACGTGACGACGATCGCCTGGGCGCCGTCCGTCTCCTGGCAGCAGTCCAGCAGCCTGAGCGGCTCCACGATCCACCGCGAGGCCGCGTGCTCGGCGAGCGTGATCGGTCTGCCGTGGAAGTACGCCGCCGGGTTCGTCGCCGCGTACTTGCGGTCCACGACCGCCACCTGCCCGAACACCTCCGGTGTCAGGCCGTACGTGTGCAGATACCGCTGCGCCGCCATCGCCACCCACGACGCCGGGGTGAGCAGCCCGAACGGCAGCGACCAGCCGAGCGCCGCGCCCTCCGCCGACGGCTCCCGGTGCGTCACGCCTGAGCCGAATCTGCGCCCCGACCGCTCGTTGAAGGCGCGGTAGCAGACCACCACCTCCGCGATCCCCGCCGCCACCGCCAGCGCCGCCTGCTGAACGGTCGCGCAGGCCGCGCCGCCGCCGTAGTGGACCCGGGAGAAGAAGGACAACTCGCCGATCCCGCAAGCCTGGGCCACGGTGATCTCCGGGTTGGTGTCCATCGTGAACGTGACCATCCCGTCCACGTCCGCCGGTGTCAGCCCCGCGTCGTCCAACGCGGCCCGCACCGCCTCCACGGCCAGCCGCAGCTCACTGCGCCCCGAGTCCTTGGAGAACTCCGTCGCCCCGATCCCGACGATCGCTGCGCGTCCCCCGAGGGTGTCGCGGGTACGGGTGCTCATCCGGCCTCCCTCGGTACGGTCACCGTCACGGTGCCCGTCACGTGCCTGCCGATGCCGTTCGCCCCGAGCACACTCACCGTCGCGGTGTCGCCGTCCGTCTCCTCGACCCTGCCCGTCAACACCATCGTGTCGCCCGGGTAGTTGGGCGCGCCGAGCCGTATGGCCACCTTGCGGAGGGTGGCTCCCGGTCCGAAGTGGTCCGTGATGTAGCGGCCGACGAGGCCGTTCGTCGTCAGGATGTTCATGAAGATGTCGGGGGAGCCCTTCTGCCGCGCCGACTCCGCGTCGTGGTGCACGTCCTGGTAGTCCCGGGAGGCGACGGCTCCGGCGACGATCAGGGTGCGGGTGATCTCGATCTCCAGCGGGGGCAGTTCGTCCCCCGGCTTCACCGACTTCATTTCCACTGTCATCCCTCGCCCACCTCCCTCCTTTCTTTCTCGGTCCCTTCCTCCTCGGTCCCTTCCTCCTCGGTCACGATCAACTCCCCCAGTTCTTGCAGTACTTCGCCCCCTCCGCCCAGGTACGCGTCCAGCTGACGGCCCCAGAGGAAGTGCCGGTGCACCGGATGGTCCAGGTCGGCTCCCGCCCCGCCGTGCAGATGCTGACCCGTGTGGACGACACGCTGGCCCGCCTCGGACGCCCACCAGGCGGCGGTGAGCGCGTGCGTGGCGTACGGCAACCCCGCATCGCGACGCCAGGCCGCCTCGTACGCCGTCACGCGTATCGCCTCGATGTCCATGTGCGCGTCGGCCGCCCGGAGCTGAACCGCCTGCCGCGTGGCCAACGGCCGCCCGAACTGCTCCCGGGTGTTGACGTGCGCCACGGCCCGCGCGAGCGAACCGGCGCCCACTCCGGCCTGAAGCCCGGCGAAGGCGGTACGGGCGGTGGCCAGAACGTCGGTGTAGGGGGAGGGAGTTGGGGGCTGGGAGTAGGAAGAGGGGCGGTGGAGAGGCTGGGGGTGGAAGAGAGGCTGCTCGACCTCGGCGCCGCGGTGGGCGCCCACCACACCGAGCCGTTCCGCCGACGCCCCGTCGAGTGTCAGCCGCCCCGCCGACCAAGGCGCCGTCAACTCAACAGCCTCGACGCACACGGCATCCGTGACCGGCGTCAGCCACAACTCACGCTGATCGTCGGCGACCAGGACATGCGTGGCGTCGCGCAACCAGGGGACGACGGGGACCGTGCCGGTCAACTCGCCCCGCGCGGAAGCCTGTTCACTACCCCTCGCCCGCACACCCCCCTGCGCCGGCAACGCCCCGCACACCACCACCGACCCGTCCCCGATCCCCGGCAACAACCGCTCCCGCTGCTCGGGTGAACCATGCGCCGCCACCGCCAGCAGCCCGTACACGCAGGTCGACGCGAAGGGCACCTGGGCCGTCGCCCGCCCCTGTTCCTCCAGGAGGAGCACGAGACCGAGCAGGCCCAACTCCTCGACGGCGCCGACCAGTCCGGCCGCGCACAGGGCCTTCCACAGCTCGGGATCACTGCCCGTCCCGGCCGCCGTGAGCCGCTCGGGTGTCGCGAGGTCGCCGAAGATCCGGGCGGCCAGGTCACGGGCCGCCGCCTGCTCCTCGGTCGGCGTGAAGTCCATGTCAGCCCACCCCTCCCTCTCGGCCTTCCTGGACCCGGAAGACGGGGAGCACCAGCGGGCCGTCCTCGTCGCCGGCCCCCTGAGGTTCGTCGTACCGCCGGAATTCGAGCCGTACCGGCAGCCCGATGCGGACCTTGTCGTACGGCACCCCCACCACGTTGCTCACGATCCGCACGCCCTCGGCCAGTTCGATCAGCCCGACCGCGTAAGGAGGATCGAAGGCAGGGAAGGGCGGGTGGTGCATCACCACATACGAGTAGACCGTCCCCTCACCGCTCGCCTCGACCGTGTCCCAGTCCGGGCCGCCGCAGGCGTTGCAGCCCGGCAGCCAGGGGTGGCGCAGCGTCCCGCAGTTCGTACAGCGCTGGATGAGGAGTTGATGCCGCTCCACGCCCTCCCAGAAGCCGGCGTTGTCCCGGTTGACGACGGGGCGGGGCCGCCGCGCGCGGGCCCCCTTCCCCTCCCGTTTCTCTTCCGCCCTCCCCTTTTGGCGTGCGGGGGCGTACTTGAGGATGCGGAAGCGGTGGGTGCCGACGAGGTCCGGTCCCACCCGGACATCCATGCGCGTCGTGACGAAGTACCCCGTGCCCAGCTTCGTCGTCTTGCGGTCCGACACCGACTCGATCACCGCGTCGAAGGTGACCTCGTCGCCCGGCCGCAGGGGCCGTAGATACTCCTGCTCGCAGTC
>NZ_JBHXME010000281.1:0-7261 GCF_042721125.1 Streptomyces sp. NPDC058469 | reverse complement strand
CACATGCAACACACCACCCGACACCAGACACCCGAACACCACCGTGTTCCCCAGGTCCGTCACCACCGGCTGCAACAACCCGAACCGGCCCCCCACCCCCGACCAGCCCAACCGCTCCACCACACCCACCGTGTACAGCAACAACCCCCCCTGCGTGACCTGCACACCCTTCGGCCGCCCCGTCGACCCCGACGTATAAACCACATACGCCAACTGACCCGCCTGCACCGATACTTCAGGTGACCCGGACGGCATCCCGGCCAGCCCCGCCACCACCGACGGATCATCCAAAACCACCGACCGCAGCCGCCCCACCGGCAGCTCATCGACAATGTCGCCGGTGCCGACCAATACCGACGCACCACTGTCCGCGAGCATGAACGCCAGGCGTTCCACCGGATACTCCGGATCCAACGGCACATACGCCGCACCCGCCCGCCACACACCCAGAACAGCCGTGACCATGTCCACCCCACGCGGCAGACACAACGCCACCACCGACTCCGCACCCACCCCCACCCCACGCAGGTAATGCGCCAAACGATCAGCCCGACCCAACAACCCCCCATACGACAAAGACACTTCACCCGACACCACCGCCACCGCATCCGGCACCAACACCGCCCGCGCAGCAATCAGCTCATGCACCCCACGCGCATCGACACCGGGTATCAGAGCCTGAGCCGGGACCGGAGTGTCGTTCCACTCCTCCACCACCCGTCGCCGCTCGTCCGCCGTCAGCACCGGCAGCCGCGACAGCTCCCGCCCCGTGTCCTCGGCCACCGCGCTCAGCAGCGTGACCAGGTGTCCCGCCATCCGCTCCACCGTCGCCGCGTCGAACAGCGCGGTGCTGTACTCGAATTCGCCCGCCAGCCCCGCATCGCTGTCGCTGAAGATCAGCCGCAGGTCGAACTTCGCGACGACTCCGCCGTCCGCCGTATCGGCCGTGGCGAGGTCGCCGGCACCAGCACTGGTCGAGGGCCGAGCGGAGTCGTAGTTGAAGAGGGCCTGGAACAACGGGGTACGCGACCGGTCCCGATCGGTGACCAACGCCTCCACCAACTGCTCGAACGGCACATCCTGATGCGCATACGCACCCAACGCCGTCTCCCGCACCCGCCCCAACACATCACGGAACGACGGATCACCCGACAAATCAGCACGCATCACAAGCGTGTTGACGAAGAACCCGATCAAATCCTCCGTCTCGGCACGATTCCGGTTCGCCACCGGCGTGCCCACCACCACATCCTCCGAGCCCGCATACCGCCCCAGCAGCACCGCATACACCGACAACAACGTCATGAACATCGACACGCCACACTCACGCGACAACCCCCGCAACGCCTCCGCCACCCCACCCGGCACAACGAAACGCACCGACCCACCCACCGAAGAACGAACCGGCGGACGCGGCCGGTCAGTCGGCAGGTCGAGTTCCGGTGCTCCGGCCAACCGCTCGCGCCAGTAGCCCAGTTGCTGGTCCAGGACCTCGCCGTCCAGCCACTGTCGCTGCCACACGGCGAAGTCCGCGTACTGCGCCTCAAGCGGCGGCAGCGGGTCGGGGTCTCCCGCCAGGAATGCCTCGTACAGGGCCATCAACTCGCGGTGGAAGACCTGGTCGGACCACTCGTCGAAGACGACGTGGTGCATGGCGACCACGAGGACGTGCTCCTCCGGTGCCAGTCGGAGCAGCGTGGCGCGGATCAGCGGTCCGGTCGCGAGGTCGAACGGGACCGCGGCGTCCGCCGCCGCCAGAGCCCGTACAGCAGTCCGGGGATCCGGCTCCCCCGACACATCCACCACCGGCAGCACGAACGGCGCCGGCGCATCGATCACCTGACGCGGAACACCCTCCCCATCCGCCACCAACCGCGTCCGCAACACCTCATGCCGCGCCACCACACCCGACAACGCCCCACCCAAAGCCCCCACATCCAGGGCGTCGTCCCAGCGCACCCGCATCGACAGGTTGTACTCGGTCGACGACGGGTCCAACTGGGCCAGGAACCAGAGGCGCTGCTGCGCGAACGACAGGGGGATCGGGCCGTCGGGGCGCGGCCCCCATTCGCGACGCGATGCCTGCTCTCCCTTGAGGCGTCGCTTCAGCAATTCCCGCTTGGCGTCAGAAAGCATCAGTTGTCCCCTGCAAATGAGAAAGCTGAATTAGTGCATGACGGTGCGCTGCTCGGCCCTGGGAAATCCATCGCGGCACCGAAAGGGAACGCGACGGCAAGAAGGGATTCTCCGTCTCACCATGGCACACGGCTGGATCATTGATCCAGTGAGTCGGCGATCGGTCACCGCTCAGCGGGGCGGCCGGTCGCCGGCGGGTGTCGGATCGGGATGTTCAACTGCCGCGCGGCGGCGCTTGAACGCGGGGAGAACGCCGGGAGCTAGCGCGTGGCGTCGAGTTCGTAAAGGTCCGTGCCCGCCAGTTGGGGCTGCTGGGCGACGGAGACGGTGAATCCGTGCCGTTCGAGGAGTCCGGTGATGTTCTTCAACCGGCCTTCCTCGTCGTGTACTTCGGCGACGACACGACTGATCAGCGGCCAGTGCGCGTTCTCGATGCCGGCCAGGACCAGGTGCTCGGCACGCTCCACGTCGATCTTCAGCAGGCTGATCTCGTGCAGCTCGTGGCGCCTGACCAGATCCGAGACGGTGAGTGTGGGAACTGTCAACTGAATTCCGTGGTGCAGGTTCTTGACGATTTCCCCGATGTAGTCCTCGGGAATTCCGGAGTTACGCAGGAATATTCGGGTGTTCGCGTCGTCGGCCTGCTGGTCGGCGAACAGCCCGGAGTTTCCCGTCGATTTCGGGTAGTAGGTGAAGGTGCTCTCTCCCGCACGGTCGCTGACGGCGCTGCGTACGGCTACGGCTCCTGGCAGATGGCTGCGGAGATTCGCCTCAAGACACGCGTATGTCGTCGGCGCGGGTTCCACGGAGATGATCCGCAGATCGGGGACCCGCCAGCCGAACATCAGGGACACGATTCCGATGTTGGCGCCGATGTCGAGCACGGTGTCGCCGGCCCGCAGCGCGTCGGCGGCCGACCGGTAGAGCCCTTGGCCCGTCGCCTCCGCCCAGAGGACCTTGGCCTCGGCCGCGCTGACGCAGGTGATCCCTCGTCCGTTGGGCAGCTCGTACGGGCTGGTGTCCGTGGGCCCAGTCGTCCGCGGCGCCGTCGACCTCGTCGGCTTCGTCGGCTCGGTCATGCGGACGCTCCTCCACCGTTGCCGTTCCTCAGGCGTTCGATCTCGGTGCTCAGATAGGCGCCCACGGCCTGTGCCCCCTCGCCGTAGAAGACGTTGGAGTGCTCGCCGGGCACGTCGATGACCTCGGGGCTGCGCGTGACGGGGATCTGCCACTGTTCGAGCGTCCACTTGTACGGCTTGGGCTGGTCGTCGCGCGGCATCAGCAGCACGACGCGGCCGTCGTAGGTGCGCATGCCGCGGTGCATGAGCTCGCCGTAGTAGGAGTAGGCCAGCCGGTTGGTGGCGAGGGCGCGCATGATGCGCAGGGCGTGCTTGTCGCCGTCGCGGACGCCCTGGGCGATCGCCTCGTCCGGTGCGCCGTACTTCAGGAGCCGCTTCTCGGTCCTGCGGTCGAGTGTCGTACCGGGGTCGCCGTCGAGGGCCACCTCGATGCTGTCGAGGAGTTTGCGGTCGGACTTGCTGAAGGCCTGGCTGGGCAGGCGGCGGGCGAAGGGCTGGCGGGCCGGTGCCATGAGGTAGACGCCGGCGACGTCCTTGCCCATGGCCGTCAGCTGGCGGGCCATCTCGAAGGCGACGTAGGAACTGCCGGACTGGGCGGTGAGGACGTACGGTCCGTCCTTCTGGATGCGCAGCACCTCGCCGATGTACGTGGTCGCCATCTCCTCGACCGACGTGGGCTGTGCGTCCTCGCCGGTCAGTCCGCGTTCCTGAAGGCCGTAGAACTGCTGGCCCTCGGCGAGGTGCCCGGCGACCTCGGCGAACGCCGCGACCTCGCCGGTCAGGGTGTGGACGGCGAACACGGCGGGCAGGACCGTGCCGGCGCGGATGGTCACCGCGGAGCGCACCTCGGGGTCCTCGGCGTGGATCTGGATGAGCGGCGCGGCGGCCGCGATCGTCGGATGGTCGAAGAGGTCGCCGACGCTGATGTCGTGCCCGGCGCCGCGGATGCGGCCGACGATCTGGGTGACCAGCAGTGAGTTGCCGCCCAGCTCGAAGAAGTTGTCGTGGGCTCCGATGCGTTCGATGCCGAGGATCTCGGACCACACCTCCGCGAGCAGTTGCTCGGCCGCGCCGGACGGGGCGACGTACTCGGTGCTGGTGGAGCGGACCGTCTCGGGTTCCGGCAGGGCCGCCTTGTCGACCTTGCCGTTCGTCGTGAGCGGCAGCCGGGACATCTCCATGAAGGCCGCCGGGACCATGTAGTCCGGGATGCTGCGCAGCAGCGCCTCGCGCAGGTCGGCGGCCTCGGGGATGCCTTCACTGTGGTCGGCCGGCACCAGGTAGGCGGCGAGCTTGCGGTCCGCGGCCTGCCCGTACGCCGTCACGACCGCCGTCCGTACCGCCGGGTGGGCGGCGAGTACCGCCTCGATCTCGCCGGGCTCGACCCGGAACCCGCGCACCTTGACCTGGTCGTCGTTGCGGCCGACGAAGTCGAGCTGCCCGTCGGCCAGCCAGCGCGCCTTGTCGCCGGACCGGTACATGCGCGCGCCGTCGCCGACGAACGGGTCGGCCATGAACCGCTCCGCACTCAGCGCGGCACGGCCCAGGTAGCCCCGTGCGACGCCCACGCCGCCGATGAACAGCTCACCGGTCGTGCCGACGGGGACCGGGCGGAGTTGCTCGTCGAGCACGTAGACGCGGGTGTTGGCGATCGGGCCGCCGATGGGAGGCCCACCGGCGTCCTGGGTGCCCGCCTCAGCGTCGGAGGTGTCGAGGGTGGCGATGCTCGCGCACACCGTGGCCTCGGTGGGGCCGTACGCGTTGAGCAGGCGGTGTTCGTCCCGCCACGCGGCGGCCGTCGTCCCCTCCAGGCGCTCGCCGGCCGTCACCAGGGTCCGCAGACCCGTCAGGTCGCCGGGCCGCAGCACCGCGAGGAGCGAGGGCGGAAGCGTCGCCACCCGTACCTGCCGCCGCCGGATGAGTGCGGCCAGCGCCTCGGGCTCGGCGCGCTCCTGGGCGGTGGCCACCACCAGCGTCCCGCCGGACCCCAGCGTCACGCACACCTCGGAGACGGCCGCGTCGAACCCGAACGGCGCGAACTGCACCACCGCGTCCCCGGCCTCGACGCCGAACGCCTTCGCCTGTGCCCGCACCAGGTTCACCACACCGCCGTGCGCGATCTGCACGCCCTTGGGCCGCCCCGTCGACCCCGACGTATAGATCACATACGCCAACTGGTCTGCCCGTACGGCGACTTCGGGCGAGGTCGACGGCTGTGCGGCGAGCTCCGCCATGACGTCGGGAGCGTCCACGACGACCGTCCGCAGGCGGCCCACCGGCAGTTCGTCCACCAGTTCCTCGGTGCCCAGCAGCAGCGTCGCCCGGCTGTCCTTCAGCATGAACCCGAGCCGGTCCGCCGGGTACTCCGGATCCAGCGGCAGATAGGCCGCTCCCGCCTGCCACACCGCGAGCATCGCCACGACCATGTCGATCCCGCGCGGCAGGCACAGTCCGACCACCGACTCGGAGCCCACCCCCGCTGCGCGCAGATAGTGCGCGAGCCGGTTGGCGCGCTGCAGCAACTCGTCGTACGTCAGGGTCAGTTCGCCCGATACGAGGGCCACGGCACCCGGCGTCGCGGCCGCCCACTCGGCGATCAGCTCATGCACTCCGCCCGCCTCGGGCAGTTCCTCGGCCGTGTCGTTCCACTCGTGCACCAGGCGCCGGTATTCGGCCTCGGTCAGCATCGGCAGTTCTCCCACCGGCTGCTCGGCGTCCTCGCCCACAGCTCCCAGCAATGTCACCATGTGCCCCGCAATCCGCTCGACCGTCACCGCGTCGAACAGAGCGGTGCTGTATTGGATCTCGCCGGTCAGGACGCCGTTGTCCTCCCCCAGCGTCACGACCATGTCGAACTGCACCGGCAGCAGCCCCGTGCCGGTCTCGACGCGCATGCCGGCCGCGCCGTTCCCATCGCCCTCGTCGTCGGAATAGGACGTCCGGGCGGCCCCCGCGGTGTAGTTGAAGGACACGCGGGTGAGTGGGCCACGAGTACGGTCCCGCACATCCGCCAGCGCGTCCACCACCTGCTCGAACGGCAGGTCCTGATGCGCGTAGGCCCCAAGGGCCGTCTCCCGTACGCGGCGCAGCACCTCCGTGAAGGACGGGGTTCCGGACAGGTCCGTCCGCATGACGAGGGTGTTGACGAAGAAGCCGATCAGGTCCTCGGTCTCGGCGCGGTTCCGATTCGCCACCGGCGTGCTCACGACGATGTCGTCCGACTCGGTGTAGCGGCCCATGAGGATGTCGAAGGCCGCGAGCAGCGTCATGAACATCGTCGTGCCGTGTTCGCGCGACAGTGCCCGCAGGGCGTCGGCGGTCCCCGCCGGGACGGTGAACCTCGCCACCGAGCCCTCCGTGGAGCGGACCGTCGGGCGGGGCCGATCGGTCGGCAGTTCCAGCTTCCTCGCTCCGGTCAACTCCCCACGCCAGTAAGCGATCTGTGCGTCTCGCACGTCTCCGGACAGCCAACTGCGCTGCCACGCCGCGACATCGGCGTACTGGACCGCGAGAGGCGGCAGCGGATCCGGGTCACCGGCCCTGAACACCCGGTACAGGAGGGAGAACTCGCGCTGGAGGACGCCGTCCGACCACTCGTCGAAGACGACGTGATGCATCGCGAGGACGAGTACGTGGTCGTCCGGGGCCAGTCGCACGAGGGACGCGCGCAGGAGAGGACCGGCCGCGAGATCGAAGGGCCTCAGGCCGTCCTTGATGATCAGCCCCTCCGCCTCCCCCTGCGGATCCTCACTGCCGGACACGTCCAGCAGCGGGAGCGGGACCGGGGCCGGCGGGTCGATGAGCTGGTGCGGTACGCCGTCGGTGTCGGACACCAGACGAGTGCGCAGCACTTCGTGACGGGCCACGATCGCGTCCAGCGTCGCGCCGAGCGCCGGGAGGTCGACGTCGCCGGTCAGCCGCAGCCGGGTCGACATGTTGTATTCCGGCGAGCCGGGCTCCAGTTGGTCGAGGAACCACAGCCGCTGCTGCGCGAACGACAGCGGCAGCGGCAACTCCCGGACGCGGGCGACCGGGGTGAGCGGGTG
>NZ_JBHXME010000280.1:0-7931 GCF_042721125.1 Streptomyces sp. NPDC058469 | reverse complement strand
GGCGCGCGCGCGCCGTTCGCCACTCCCCCCCACCCCCCCCGCCGACCCCCCCCCCCCCCGGCCGCGTTGCGGCCGTGGCGGGGGGCGCCCCCCCCCCCCCCCAGGGACGGCGCCACGGGTTCAGGGCAACCGGGTAGCTCAGGGCACGCGAGGTGGTTCAGGGCAACCGGGGTAGCTCAGGGAAGCCTGGGTGGCTCAGGGAACCCTGGGAAACTTCGCCTGCAACGTCCAGATCGCCGGGTTCTCGCCCAGCGCCTCGTGCAGATCGACGAGGTCGGCGATCAGATCGTGCAGGAAGTCCCGCGCCTCACGCCGGAGTTCGGCGTGCGAGAAGCTCAACGCCTCCTCGTCCCTCCGCATCCAGTCCGCCTCGACATCAACCCACCCGAACCGCCGCTCGAACAGCATCCGGTCGGTCGACTCGGTGAAGTCCAGTTCCGCCCGCTGCGGCCGGGCCGCCCGCGACCCCGCCGGGTCCTGGTCGATCCGTTCCACGATGTCGCACAACGCCCACGCGAAGTCGAGCACCGGCACCCATCCCCAGGCCGTGGACACTTCCCGGTCCGCCTTGGTGTCGGCGAGATAGACGTCACCGCAGAACAGGTCGTGCCGCAGCGCGTGGACGTCCGCGCGCCGGTAGTCGGTCTGCGGGGGGTCGGGGAAGCGGTTGGAGAGGGCGTAGCCGATGTCGAGCACGTAGGAGATGGTGTCACGGTCAGGGAGGTCCGAGGTCGGCCGGAGCCGCCCCTCAGGACGCACCCTCACGACGTCCTTCGCTACGCCCCTCACGACGCCCTTCGCGATGCCCCTCACCAGGCTCCGCGAGACGCTCGTCGTCCCCGTCCCGCGCGGCGGCGGCAGCCTCCAGCAGGGTCCAGCCGTCGGTCTCCACCGGCCGAGACGATCCCGGCCCCGGCAGCCACCCGCGAGCCGACGCCGCGTCGAGCAGGGCGCGGACGGCACCGGGTTCGTGGAGGTTGAGGGAGGCGCCCCGGACGTACCCCACATCCCCGGAACCGAAAGTGAACCCGCCCGGGACGTACCGCCCCGCCCCCGCCGCGAAGACGATCCGCAACGGCGCACCGGTACCGGCCGGCTGCGGATACAGGGTGAGTGTCTGGACGCAGCGCACGCCCCGGCCGCTGTCGCCGTCCGGCATGGGCGGGCTGCTGTGACGGTGACTGTGACGCAGCGACCACAGATACACGCGCCCGTCGGCGACAAGTCGGCGGGGCTTCCTGGGAGAACGGGGCACGGAGCCGAGCGTACGAGGACCGCCGTACTTCAGGCAGACGCCCCGGGGTGACGAGCCCTCAACTCATAGGATCGCGACGTGTCCCGATCCGTACGGCTTGTTCCCATGGTCACCGCTTGCGCGCTGGCCCTCGCCCTGACCGCGTGCACGGGGCCAGGCGCCCAGGGCACACCCGGCGCCGCGGGCGTGAACGACCCGTACTTCCCGAAGGCGGGCAATGGCGGCTACGACGTAACCCACTACGCCCTGACCCTCGCGTACAGCACCGACAGCACCGACACCCCCCACCTGACCGGCACGGCGGAGATCACGGCCCGGGCCACCGGCCACCTCTCCGCCTTCGACCTGGATCTCAAGGGCATGAAGGTCGACGCGCTGACGGTGGACGGCAAGAACGCCTCCTGGACCCGCACCGGCCAGGAACTGACGGTCCACCCACTCTCCACCGTCCGGCAGGGCAAGACGTTCAGGACCACCGTCCGCTACTCCGGCACCCCCGAGACGATCACCGACCCGGACGGCTCGGAGGAGGGCTGGTTGCGTACGGCGGACGGCGCGCTGGCGCTGGGCGAACCGACCGGCTCGATGGCGTGGTTCCCCGGCAACGACCACCCGTCCGACAAGGCGACGTACGACATCACGATCACCGTCCCGAAGGGCCTGCAGGCCGTCTCCAACGGTGAGTTGAGCACCGAGAAGGCTACGGGCGACGGCCGTACGACGACGTACACCTGGCGCACCACGCACCCCATGGCGACCTACCTCGCCACGGTCGCGATCGGCCACTACGACATCACCCGCACCACCACGAAGAACGGCCTCCCCGTGTACGTGGCGGTCGACCCGCAGGAGGCGGCAGCGAGCCGCAAGGTACTGGGGCGGCTCCCGGAGATCATGGAGTGGGAGGAGTACAACTTCGGCCCGTACCCCTTCTCCTCCACCGGCGCGATCGTCGACCGCAGGGGCGACGCGGGCTACGCCCTGGAGACCCAGACCCGCCCGTTCTTCCCCGGCGCCCCCGACACCGCCACCCTCGTCCACGAACTCGCCCACCAGTGGTACGGCGACTCCGTCACCCCGAAGACCTGGCGAGACATGTGGCTCAACGAGGGCTTCGCGACCTACGCGGAATGGCTCTGGAGCGAGGACCACGACGGCGACACCGCCCAGCAGACCTTCGACGCGCTCTACAAGGGCGACTACTACGACGACAAGGCCGACAACGACGCCATCTGGGCCTTCCCGCCGGCGAAACCCACCAGCGCCGCCCACATCTCCGACAGCCCCGTCTACGAACGCGGCGCGATGGTCCTCCACAAGATCCGCCAGACAGTCGGTGACGCGCGTTTCTACGACATCATCCAGGGCTGGGCAGCCGCCCACCGCTACGGCAACGCGAACACGGCGGACTTCACGGCCTACGTGGAGAAGATGGCGCCGGGAAAGAACTTCAGCGGAATCTGGAGGGACTGGCTGTACGGGGACGGGAAGCCGGCCCGTCCCTGACGGACGAACGGTCCGCCAGCTCCCGGAGGGCGCGCTCGCCCGGCCGGGCGGTGTGGTCGGCGGTGTGGTCGGCGGTGTGGTCCTGGAGGATCGCGGTCAGGGCTGGGGCGCGTTCGAGGTGGCCGCTGTCGTCCAGGGCGTCGGCGATCACGTCGTCGGGGTCGGCCGGGTTGCCGTCGAAGTCGGTGAAGAGCAGGGCGCGCAGCTGGGGGCTCGGCTGCCAAGGGCCCTTGTCGTCGGCCACGGGGCCGAGGTCATCCATTTCCCGCGCCCGTCCCTTCCTCCAACTCGTCGAGCAGCCGGGCGAGTTCGGACGGCCACACGGTTTCCGTCGTCCCGCGCAGCTCCTCCCGTGTCCACCACCGCCAGGCGAGGATGCCCTCCTCGGTGTGGGCGGCGGTGAGGTGGGGGCCGGTGGGTTCGCGGCGGGGGCCGTGGGCGACGTAGATGTGTTCGTGCTGGTGGACGGGGATGCCGGAGAAGGTGGCGTCGACCTCCCTGGTGCACAGCAGGGGGCCGGGCTCCAGGTCCGTCCAGCCGGTCTCCTCCCACAGCTCCCGCAGGGCGCCCTCGCGCGGGGTCTCGGCGCCTTCGAGGCCGCCGCCGGGCAGAGCCCAGAAGCTGACGCCCTCGGCGTCCTCGTACCGGAAGAGGAAGACGGAACCGGCGGGGTCGAGCACGGCGACGCGCCCGGCGTGGCGGAGACCGCGCAGCTGCTTGCGCAATACGGCGCAGGGGCGGCCGAGTTGACGGTCCCGGCGGTGGTCGATGACGTCGTAGCCGAGGGCCGTCCAGAAGGCGAGGCCGTCGGGATTGTGGTCAAGGACGGCGAGGCGTACGGCGGTTCGGCCGGCCTCGCGGAAACGGTCCTCGACGAGGGACGCCAACTGCCGCCCGTGACCCTGTTGTTGCTGCGTGGCATCGATCATCAGCAGGCCGATCCAGGGGTCCTCGTCGTCCGGGTCCGGATGCGTCCCGAGGGTGATCGCGATCCCGACGAGCCGCCCGGCGCTACGGGCGAGCAGGACTTCCGTGTTCGGATCGGCCAGCTCGTCTGCCAACGCCGTCGCCACCTGCTCGGGCCGGATGTCCTCCGGGTCCGGGAAGTCACCGCTCAGGGCGTGGAACGCGTGGTTCGAGGCGTAGAGGGCGGTCAGCTCGGTGAGCAGCTCGCCGGGGAGCGCGCCGGCCTCGGTCGGCGTGAGCGGTTCGAGGAACATGGGGGCACGCTAGCCGCCGGGGGCTCCGCCGAGCTCGAACCGGATCTGTTTGGCGGGGATGCTGTGTGTGGTGTCGGCGCGCTCAAGGCGGCCCCAGCTATCGGAGAGAGCTATTGGCCTACCGGAACGGAATGTTCAGCCAAGGACTCCCCGCCTCCGTCATCAGGATCCGGTGCGCGGAGACCATGTCCTGGTACCAGTCGCCGAATTCCTCCTCGTCGAAGTGGAGGCAGCGGCCGAGGATGTAACCGGCGGAGAAGTCGGGCCAGGAGCGGTAGGCGAGGGTGGCGGCTCGGCTCGCTCGGATGATGGCGGACTCTGTTTCCGGCAGGGTGGCGAAGCGGGCGCCCAGGCCCCAGCGGGCCATTTTCGAGGCTCGGCCCAGGTCCCAGGCCTCGACCGAGGTGACGTGGCGGTTCTCGGCGAGGATGCCGTCGGCTCGCATGCGGGCCTCGTAGCGGGTGATGCGGCCGATCAGGCGTTGTACGCCCTCGATGCGGGCCTCGGTCTCTGATTCGGGGCGTGGGTCTGTCTTTGTGACGCCGTCCTCCGTGATCACCGTGGAGCCCTCGGAGTTGGCGCGGATCACCGTGGCTACGGCCTGGCGCCAGTACCCGGTGTCGACGTGGCCGCCGAAGTCGCGGGCGATCGTGCGGCGCAGGCTCAGCGCGAACTCCCATACGGAGCTGGACGCTTCGCAGGCGAGCAGGTTGCGCAGGTGGTGCTGCCACTCGGCGCGGGTGGTGATGCCCCACCACTCGCGCAGCCGCCGGCGCTCACCGTCGTAGCCGTGTCCGTGCCAGGCCAGTGCGTTCCAGAGGGAGCCGTTGCTGACGCAGAGGAGGGCTCCGCAGGCCAGACCGTGGGCCACGGGGCCGTGGAGTACGCCGCCGACGTGGAGTGCGCGCAGGCGCATGGAGGTGGAGGGGGCGTCGGTTCGTTCCGCCGCGCGTGACCAGTCCGTCGTGCCCGGTGGGCCGTAGGGGAGGGCGAGTTCGCAGGGGGTGCCGGGGTTGATGACGACGGCGGGTGGGCACCGCGGGTTCCAGGCGTCGGCTATCCAGCGCAGTGAGGCGCGCGAGTACACCAGGTCGGGCCGCGGTGCGGGCAGCATGCCGTCCGTGAAGAGTTCCCAGCGTTCCGCGCCGGTGCGGGGGTCGCGGGTGAACGTGCGGTGGACGCGGTCGGGTTGGGCGTCGTAGGACTCGCGTGACATCACGTAGTAGAGGCGGACCCGGGCCAGTACGTCGTAGTACGCGGGCCAGTCGCCGCGCGCCCTCGCCTCCGCCAGTGCGCGCTCCGTATCGGTCGGCGGGGTCCAGGCGGGAGGTGAGGGAGGCCCGAAACCGGCGGGGGACGGTCCGAACGACATAGGGCGCGCTGTCCTTCCAAGTCCTTCCAGGGGCGGGCCGACCAAGCCGATCAGGTCAACACCGCTGCTGATCCCGGCACATTGCCATACCTGGCTGAGACCCCCCTGAGCGACCCCGTCTCCCTGTCTCCCCTCTTACCTCAACTCCCGCCCCCTCACAGACGGAAGCCCCCGGCCGCAACCGCAGCCAGGGGCCCCGCACGCCACGACTGCGGCTACAACCGCAGTCGTGTCTGTCTCTGTCAGACGTTCACACCGAAGTCCTGGGCGATGCCGACCAGGCCGGAGGCGTAACCCTGGCCCACCGCGCGGAACTTCCACTCCGCGCCGTTGCGGTACAGCTCGCCGAAGACCATCGCCGTCTCCGTCGCCGCGTCCTCGGAGAGGTCGTAGCGGGCGATCTCCGCGCCGCCGGCCTGGTTCACGATGCGGATGTACGCGTTGCGGACCTGGCCGAAGTTCTGCGAGCGGGTCTCCGCGTCGTAGATCGAGACCGGGAAGACGATCTTCTCGACGTCCGCCGGGAGGCCGGCCAGGTTGACGTTGATCGCCTCGTCGTCGCCCGCGCCCTCGCCCGTGCGGTTGTCGCCGGTGTGGACGATCGTCTGGTCCGGGGTCGCCTTGTTGTTGAAGAAGATGAAGTGTCCGTCCGAGTAGACCTTGCCCTCGGGGTTGACCGCGATCGCCGAGGCGTCGAGGTCGAAGTCCGTGCCGGTGGTGGTGCGGACGTCCCAGCCGAGGCCTACGGTGACGGCGGTCAGGCCCGGGGCCTCCTTGGTGAGCGAGACGTTGCCACCCTTGGACAGGCTTACAGCCATTGTTGGGAGTCCTTCCCTCGTTGCGGTGCGGGCTTCGTACTGAGGACGAAGCTACCGGTACCTCTATGAACGCCAGGAGGGGTACCGAAGGTTCCAGGTGACTTTACTTTCTTTACCCGGGACGGATGCCCGACGGCTGCCGGACGATCGCCCGACCGCCGCCCGTATTTCGCGTGACGTGGACGGGACAGCTGCGCGACCATGGGGGCATGTCCGGTCCCTATCCCGTCCGCGGCTCCGTCTCCCTGCCCGAGGCCGAGCTCATGTGGCGTTTCTCGCGGTCGTCAGGGCCGGGTGGGCAGCATGTCAACACCAGCGACTCCCAGGTGGAGCTGCGGTTCGACCTCGCCAAGACCGAGGCCCTGCCCGAGGTGTGGAAGCGGCGCGCGCTGGAGCGGCTCGCCTCGCGGCTCGTCGACGGCGTCGTCACCGTACGGTCCTCCGAGCACCGGTCCCAGTGGCGCAACCGCGAGACGGCCGCCGTACGCCTCGCGGCGCTGCTCGCCGAGGCCACCGCGCCGCCGCCGAAGCCGCGCCGGGCCACCCGTATTCCGCGCGGTATCAATGAACGCCGGCTGCGGGAGAAGAAGCAGCGGTCCGACACGAAGCGGGGGCGGAACGGGCGGGGCTGGGGATAGACCCCCCTCGTACCGGGTGCCCGTTGTCACATTCCTCTGCCGTCGTCCGTCCAGTTGGTGAAGGCGACGGACGGCGAAGAGGAGCGTGACCCATGGGCGACTTCGAATTCCCTGAAAAGAACGGCACCGGAAACGACGGTGAATTTCTCGCCGCCCGATTCGAATCCCACCGTCCCCGACTCCGCGCCGTCGCCTACCGCATGCTCGGTTCCTCCGCCGAGGCCGACGACGCCGTGCAGGAGGCCTGGTTCCGGCTGAGCCGTACGGACAGCGGGCGGGTGGAGAACCTGGGCGGCTGGCTCACCACCGTCGTCGGCCGGGTCTGCCTCGACATGCTCCGGTCCCGCAAGTCCCGCGCCGAGGAACCCCTCGAAGCCGTTGCGCCCGCTCCGGCACCCGGCCCCGATCCCGAGCAGGACGCCCTCCTCGCCGACGCGGTCGGCGTCGCGCTGCTCGTCGTCCTGGAGACCCTCACGCCCGCCGAGCGCCTCGCGTTCGTGCTGCACGACCTGTTCGCCGTGCCGTTCGGGGAGATCGCGTCCATCGTCGGCCGTACGCCCACGGCGGCACGGCAGTTGGCGAGCAGGGCCCGGCGCCGGGTGCAGGGCGCTCCCGCGCCGGACGTGGATCTCGTACGGCAACGGGCGGTCGCCGACGCCTTTCTCGCCGCCGTGCGCGAGGGCGACTTCGACGCGCTGGTGAAGGTGCTCGACCCGGACGTCGTCGCCCGCTCCGAGGACGCCGTGACCGCGGGTGCCGCCGCCGTGGCGGCCGGTGCGACCAGCTTCGCCCACTTCGCCGGCCTCGCGCGGCACGCCCTGGTGGACGGCGCCACCGGCATCGCCCTGATCGTCGACGGCCGCCCCGAACGCACCCTGACCTTCACCTTCGTACGCGACCGCATCGCCGTGATCGACATCGTGACGGACCCGGAGAAGGTGGCCCTGCTGGAGGTACGCCTGGTCTGACGCGCTGCCACACGTCCAAGGCGCGGCCACTCGTCCAACGGCCATGCCCGGAGGGCGACTGCGCCAGCGCCAACACCCCGGCCGTCGCCCGCTGTCCGGTACAGGTGCGGGCACTCCCAGCCCACGGCCTTGTCGCCGAACGCGCCCGCGGCCA
>NZ_JBHXME010000279.1:0-7937 GCF_042721125.1 Streptomyces sp. NPDC058469 | reverse complement strand
GCACCGAGCCCCTCGCCGAGGCCCCCCACCCACGGCTCGCCCACCGCTGCCCGACTCCTCGTAGAGCTCGTACGACTGGAAGTCCCCGTCTCCTCCGTCGGCCCGCACCGCCGGCTCGAAGACGCCTTCCTCACCCTGATCGGAGGTTCCGCATGAGCACGCTCGCCGAGCCCGTCGAGGTGGCCTCCGGCTACCGGGCCGGCCGCACCCTGCCCCTGAGGGTCGAGCTGGTCCGGCAGTTGAAGCGGCGCCGCACGCTGGTCATGGGCGGCATCCTCGCCGCGCTGCCCTTCGTCCTGGTCGCCGCCTTCGCGATCGGCGGCACCCCGGGCGACCGCGGCTCCCAGCTGACGCTGATGGACACGGCCACCTCGTCCGGCGCCAACTTCGCCGCGGTGAACCTGTTCGTGTCGGCGGGCTTCCTCCTGGTCGTCCCGGTCGCCCTGTTCTGCGGAGACACGGTCGCCTCCGAGGCCAGCTGGTCCTCCCTGCGCTATCTGCTCGCGGCACCCGTGCCGAGGGCCCGCCTCCTGTGGTCCAAGCTGGTCGTCGGCCTCGGCCTCAGCCTCGCCGCGATGATCCTGCTCCCGCTCGTCGCCCTCGCCGTCGGCACCGCCGCCTACGGCTGGGGTCCACTGGAGCTGCCCACCGGCGGCGCGATCGGCGCGGGCACGGCGGCCCAACGTCTGCTGGTCGTCGTGGCGTACATCTTCGTGTCCCAACTGGTCACCGCCGGGCTCGCGTTCTGGCTCTCGACGAAGACCGACGCACCCCTGGGCGCGGTCGGCGGCGCGGTCGGCCTGACCATCGTCGGCAACGTCCTGGACGCCGTCACGGCCCTCGGCCACTGGCGCGACTTCCTGCCCGCACACTGGCAGTTCGCCTGGGCGGACGCCGTACAGCCCCATCCGGAGTGGTCCGGCATGATCCAGGGCACGGCGGTCTCCGTGACGTACGCCATCGTGCTGTTCGCCCTGGCCTTCCGGGGTTTCGCCCGCAAGGACATCGTGTCGTAGGTCACCGGAGGGTCTCCCACCGGTCTCGACGGGCCATGATCGCGACCCCTTCGAGACTCTTCCGCAACTCCCCATAGCGCACATTCCCGCCCCCTTCGCCGTCACAGTCGCAGAAGCCGACGTCAACGGACCGAGGGGGCACGGGAGATGAAGACCCAGACCGACCGAACACGACCGGGGCAGGGATACGCACGCCACCGCACCCGGCGGTTGCGCGCCACCCTGCTCGCCCTCACCGCCGCGGGCGGCCTGCTCCTCACCGGCTGCGGCGAGGGCAGCGGCAGCAACTCCAGCAGCTCGGACGCGGCGAACCGGACCGGTTTCCCGGCACCGGCACCGGCCGTCACCTCCGGCGGCGGCGAACAGAACGGCGGACAGAGCGCAGACCAGGACGGCGAGCGGACAAGCAGCCCCGCCGACAAGATCGCCCCGTCCCCCGACTACCTCTCCACCTTCGCCCTCGACGTCGACACCGCCTCCTACGGCTACGCCCGCCGCGTCCTCGCCGACGGCCGGCTCCCGGACCCGTCGACGATCCGCCCCGAGGAGTTCGTCAACAGCTTCCGCCAGGACTACGAGCGCCCCGACGGCAACGGCTTCACGGTCACCGTCGACGGAGCGCGCACCGACACGTCCAACTGGTCCCTCGTCCGCGTCGGCCTGGCCTCCCGCACCGCCGACTCCACCGGCGAACGCCCGCCCGCCGCCCTGACGTTCGTCATCGACGTCTCCGGTTCGATGAGCGAGACGGGCCGCCTGGACCTCGCCAAGAAGTCCCTCGACGAGATGACGGACCGACTGCGCGACGACGACTCGGTCGCGCTCGTCACCTTCAGCGACGAGGCCGAGACGGTCCTCCCGATGACCCGCCTCGACGGCCACCGCGGCGAAGTCCACGACGCCATCGACGAGTTGGAGACCCAGTCCTCGACCAACCTCGGCGCGGGCGTCGAGACCGGCTACGCCACCGCCACCGAGGGCCTCCGCAAGGGCGCCACCAACCGCGTCGTCCTCATCTCCGACGGCCTCGCCAACACCGGGGACACCAGCGCCGATTCGATCCTCGAACGCATCGCGAACGAACGCCGCGACCACGGCATCACCCTCTTCGGCGTCGGCGTCGGCAGCGACTACGGCGACGCCCTGATGGAAAAACTCGCCGACAAGGGCGACGGCCACACCGCGTACGTCTCGAACGACGCCGACGCCCGCAAGGTCTTCGTCGACCAACTCCCGCAGAACATCGACCTCACCGCCCGCGACGCCAAGGCCCAGGTCGCCTTCGACCCCGAGACGGTCGCCCAGTTCCGCCTCATCGGCTACGAGGACCGCAAGGTCGCCGACGACGACTTCCGCGACGGCAACGTCGACGGCGGCGAGATCGGCCCCGGCCACACCGTGACCGCCCTCTACGCCGTCCGCACCAGGCCCGGCGCCGACGGCCACCTCGCCACGGCGAGCGTCCGCTGGCTGGACCCCGACACCCGCGCCCCGCACGAGGAATCGGGCCAACTGGAGACCGCCGCCCTGCACGGCTCCCTGGCCGACGCCTCATCCCGCTTCCAAGTCACCGCCGTGGCCGCCTACTTCGCCGACACCCTCCGCTCCGGCGAACTGCCCGGAAACCCCGGCCTCGCCGAACTCGCCACCCGCGCCCACGCGTTGGCGAAGAAAACGGAGGACAAGGACGTACGACAACTCGCCGAAGCGATCGACGAGGCACGCCGGACGAACTGAACCCACCGGAACCGCACAGGCCCCATTGACCTTCCCCTACTTGCGAGTAGGTTGACCTCCCAGTCACCGTCGACCGGGAGCCGTCATGGGCGTACGCAAGGACTTGAAGCGGGCGCGGCAGCGCACCGACCTGGCGGCCCGCACCCGGGTCGAACTCAGCCGGGACGAGCGGGGCGTCGTACGAGAAGCCGGCACGCTGCCGCTCGCCCCGCGCCCGACGACCGGCAGTACCGCCGACCTCCCGTTCACCAACGCGGCGGAGGCCCCCGAAACCGTGGTCCTCCGCCGCGAAGAGAACGGCACCTGGCATCCCGTCACCGCCGCCGCATTCGCCGACGAAGTCACCGTGACAGCAAAGGGGTTGATGGCCGCCGGCCTCGAACCGGGCGGCCGGGTCGCGGTCATGTCCCGCACCCGCTACGAGTGGACGGTCCTCGACTTCGCGATCTGGGCGGCGGGCGGCCAGACCGTGCCGATCTACGCGACCTCGTCCGCCGAGCAAGTGGAGTGGATCGTCAGGGACTCGGGCGCCCGCTTCGTCGTCACGGAGACCACCGAGAACACCGACACGGTCATGACGGGCACGGCCCGCCACCCCCAACTCCCGCGCATATGGCAGCTGGACGCGGGAGCCATGGCCGAACTCGCCACGCTGAGCCGGGACATCACCGACGAGGAGATCACCAAGCGCCGCGCCTCCCTCACCCCCGACACGATCGCGACGATCTGCTACACCTCCGGCACCACCGGCCGCCCCAAGGGCTGCGTCCTCACCCACGCGAACCTGCACGCCGAGGCCGCGAACATGGTCGAGCTGCTGCACCCCCTCTTCACGGAGGTCACCGGCCAGGTCGCCTCGACGCTCCTCTTCCTCCCGCTCGCGCACATCATGGGCCGCACCCTCCAGATCGCCTGCCTGATGGCCCGCATCGAGATCGGCCACTGCCCGAGCATCAAGCCCGACGAACTCCGCCCGGCACTGCGGGAGTTCAGGCCCACGTTCTTGGTCGGCGTGCCGTACCTCTTCGAGAAGATCCACGACGCCGGCCGCGCGACCGCCGAGAAGATGGGCCGCGCCGCCTCCTTCGACCGCGCCGACCGCATCGCGGTCCGCTTCGGCGAGGCGTACCTGAACAAGTTCCTCGGCACCGGCAAGGGCCCCGGCCCCGCCCTCTACGCCGCGTGGGCCCTCTACGACCTGCTGGTGTACCGCCGTATCCGCAAGGAACTCGGCGGCCGTCTGCGGTACGCGATCAGCGGCGGCTCCCCGCTCGACCGCGACCTCAACCTCTTCTTCTCCGCCGCCGGAATCATCGTCTACGAGGGCTACGGCCTCACCGAGACGACAGCCGCCGCCACCGTCGTCCCGCCGCTCAGGCCCCGCCCCGGCACGGTCGGCCTCCCGGTGCCCGGCACCACGATCCGCATCGCCGACGACGGCGAGGTGCTCATCAAGGGCGGGGTGGTCTTCGGCGCCTACTGGAACAACCCGGCGGCCACCGACGCCGTACTGAGGGATGACTGGTTCGCGACCGGGGACCTGGGCGCCCTCGACGAGGACGGCTATCTCACCATCACCGGCCGCAAGAAGGACATCCTCGTCACCAACGGTGGCAAGAACGTCTCCCCGGCCGTCCTGGAGGACCGTCTGCGCAGCCGCGCTCCGGTCGGCCAGTGCCTGGTCGTCGGCGACAACCGCCCCTTCGTCGCCGCCCTGATCACCCTCGACCCCGAGGCCCTCGCCCACTGGCTCGCGGTCCGCAGGCTCCCGGCCGACACCCCGCTCGCCGACCTCGTCGAGGACCCACGCCTGCGCGCCGACGTCCAGAAGGCCGTGGACCACGCCAACGAGGCCGTCTCCCGCGCCGAGTCGATCCGCGCCTTCGCCCTGATCGAGGGCGAGTTCACCGAGGACAACGGCCTGCTCACCCCGTCCCTGAAACTCAGACGCCACGTGGTGACGGCGGCCTACGCGGACGACATCGAAGCCCTCTACAAGAGGCCGAAGCCGCAGCAGTCGTAGACGAGGAAGTGGCTCTACGACACGGAAGAGCGGGCCGCCGATGTGCTCGGCGGCCCGCTCTCGTGGTGCGTGGTGCTGAGGTCAGCTGCCCACGGCGCCGTTGCCCGACAGGACCGGGATGTTGTCCAGGATGTGCGACAGCGGCTCGTCGCCCTTGGCCTGGGTGGAGTTCTCGGTGCACTGCTGGTTCTGCGGGGCCGAGAGGATCGGCACGTCCTGGAGGACGGTGACCGGCACCAGGCCGACGATCGAGGCCAGGTTGGCCTTGACGGGCAGGCCGACACAGGGCTTGTTCAGGGTGCCCTGGACCAGGGAGAGCTGGGGGCTCATGTCGCCCTTGGTCTCCTGGTTGCCGTACTTCTGCTCGGCACCGTTGCCGTTGGTGGTGGTGACACCGTCGTCGTTGCCGATCGCCATCGCCGGGGTGGCGATGGCAGCCGAGACACCGGCGATGGAGGCGGCAACAGCCGCGGTCGCCCACAGCTTCTTCATGTTCAAACCCTTTCGGAGGACGGACTCCCGTTGCGGAGCCGCGCGATGATCAACTGGGTGATGGCTGGTTTGGTTGCGGCCTTTGCCCTGAATGGAGCAATAAGTCGGCTCGCGTGCGGGCAAGTTGGCCTCCTCGCACGGGGACGCGGCGGGTGATCCGCGGCGGGTCGCTCGGCAGGGGCTGCTGTCCGCGGGGGACCAGCGGACGGTCCGCGCGCAGTTTCCCGAACTCCTCGGCCGCTGCCCGCGCGTCCCGGCGAAGGCAGGCCAGCGGGCCACCGAGAAGTCGGCGGCCCGCTGCGTACGTCCGCGAGATCAGCTGCCGGCGGAGCCGTTGCCCGACAGGACCGGGATGTTGTCCAGGATGTGCGACAGCGGCTCGTCGCCCTTGGCCTGGGTGGAGTTCTCGGTGCACTGCTGGTTCTGCGGCGCGGAGAGGATCGGCACGTCCTGGAGAACGGTGACCGGCACGAGGCCGACCAGCGAGGCCAGGTTCGCCTTGGCGGGCAGGCCGATGCAGGGCTTGTTCAGCGAGCCCTGGATGAGCGCCATCTGCGGGCTCATGTTGCCGTACGTGGCCTGGTTGCCGTAGACCTGCTCGGCGCCGTTGCCGTTCGTCGTGGTGACGCCGTTGTCGTTACCGATCGCCATCGCCGGGGCGGCGACGGCAGCCGAGGCTCCGACGACGGAAGCGGCGACAGCCGCAGCAGCCATAACCTTCTTGATCACTTGCGTGGTCCCTTCTGGAGTAACCCCGTCCACCGGAGCGACCTGAACAACTGGTGCCGGGCCGCATGGTTGCTCCGATTCACTCCAATGGCCCAGATGAATCCAACCGGGTGAAGCCACGCAACCAATCCGGCCGACCTCTGTTGATGGGGGAGCAGGAATTGTGTCTCTGCCAGGAAAGGACCGCAGAAATGCTCAAGAAGGCAATGGCTGCGACGGCTGTCGCGGCTTCCGTCGTCGGCGTCTCGGCGACGGCCGCCCCGCAGGCGCTGGCCATCGGAAACGACAACGGCGTCACCAGTGTTGACGGGAACGGTGCCGAGCAGGCCTTTGGCAACGCCAAGACGGCCGGTGACATGAGCCCCCAGCTCGGGCTCGCCCAGGGCGACCTGAACAAGCTCTGTGTCGGTCTGCCGGTCAAGGTCAACGCGGCCTCGATCGTGGGCGTGCTGGTGCCGGTCACCGTCCTCCAGGACGTGCCGATCCTCTCGGCCCCGCAGAACCAGCAGTGCACCGAGAACTCCACCCAGGCCAAGGGTGACGAGCCGCTGTCGCACCTCGCCGACAACATCCCGGTGCTGTCGGGCAACGGCGCCATCGGCAGCTGACCGACCGTACGCCTGAGAGTGACCCGGGCGGCCCGCCGGATTTTCCGTGCGGGTCGCCCGGACCGCTGAAAAAAGCTGTCTTCCCTTGAAGAGAAGCGTTTCTTCGTTGGTGCGGCCATTCTGTCAATTCGGTGCGGACGATCGAGTGAATTGTCAGGTGGCACGCGTTCTTCAGTTTCTTCCTGTGTCTATCCCTCGTTTTACAGGCTGCAGGTCATGGTGCGAGCCGTCCAAGCTGTGCTCGCTCGGTTTCGGCCGTCATAGGGCATGACCGCAGAGAAGGGAACGTTCATGAAGAAGAGCGCTGCTGTTGTCGCTGGTGCGATCATGGCTCTCGGTATGGCCGCCCCGGCCTTCGCCGACGCGGGTGCCGAGGGTGCCGCCATCGGTTCGCCGGGTGTCCTCTCGGGCAACGTGGTCCAGGTTCCCGTGCACATCCCCGTCAACGTGTGCGGCAACTCGATCGACGTGATCGGCCTGCTGAACCCGGCGTTCGGCAACACGTGCGTCAACGACTGACGACGTAACGCACCAGCCGTTCCGGCTGTGTCATGGCCGGCCTTGGACAGGTTTCCAAGGCCGGCTTTTCCCACTTCAAGCAGGAAGACAACGAGATTGCGACAGACCCTGGGTAAGGGAATGGTCGCGGCGGCCGCCGCGACGAGCATTCTGTCCCTGTGCGGCAGCCCCGCCCTGGCCGATTCGTACACCGGCGGCGCTGCCAAGGATTCGCCGGGCGTCCTGTCCGGCAACAGCCTCGAGGTCCCGGTCGACGCACCGGTCAACGCCTGTGGCGACACCGTCGACGTGGTGTCCGGGTTCAACCCGACGTTCGGCAACTCCTGCGCCGGCGGCAAGGACGAGCACCGGCACGGCGAGCACGGCGACCACCACCGGTGGACCGAGCCGTCGTACGGCGACTCCGACGACGACTCGGGTTACGGCTACGGAGACGAGTCGGGGTACGGCTCCGGGGGTGACTCGGGCTACGGCCACGGGGGCCACACGGGGTACGGCTCCGGAGGTGACTCGGGCTACGGCCACGGAGATCACACGGGCTACGGCCATGGGGACCACACGGGCTACGGCCACGGGGACCACACCGGTCACGGTCACGGGGACCACTCGGGCTATGGCACCCCGGACTGCGAGGAGACACCGCCGCCTCCGACGGGTGGACACCACACGCCGCCCCCTCCGCACACGCCGCCTCATCACACCCCGCCCCCCCCAGACACCCCGCCACCCCCCCCCCGTGGGCACCACACCCCCCCCCCCCGTAAGGCGCACCACCCCACAGACGCCAAAGGGGCCCCATCCAATAAAAAAAAA
>NZ_JBHXME010000278.1:0-7939 GCF_042721125.1 Streptomyces sp. NPDC058469 | reverse complement strand
CGCCTCGACCATCTCGTCCTCGCGAGCCTTCCGCGTGTGATTGAACGTCTGAGTGGACGTCAGTCCGAGGACTGCTGCCGCTTCGGCCGCCACACCACCAGCGCGCTGGTCTGCTGGACCTCCTGGTACGGCACCAGGTCACGCCGGTAAGACGCGTGCACCGCGGCCTCGCGCTGCTGCATCGTCGCCGCCGCGCCCTCGACCGCCGACTGGAGTTCCGCGACGCGCTGCTGGAGCGCGACGACCTGGTTCTCCAGCTCGATGATGCGCTTGATGCCGGCCAGGTTGATGCCCTCGGTCTGCGACAACTGCTGGACGGTGCGCAGCAGTTCGATGTCGCGGGCCGAGTAGCGCCGGCCGCGCCCGGCCGTGCGGTCCGGGGAGACCAGGCCGAGGCGGTCGTACTGGCGCAGCGTCTGCGGGTGCAGGCCGGAGAGCTGGGCCGCCACCGAGATGACGTAGACCGGGGTCTCCTCGGTCAGCTCGTACGGGTTGCGTCGACGGCCGTCCATCCCTGTCATGCTCCCTTCGCGGCCTGGAACAGCTCCGCCCGCGGGTCCTCGCCCGCGGTCGCCTCTCGATACGCCTCCAGTGCGTCACGAGCATTCCCCGTGACGTCCTTCGGGACACTCACCTCGACCGTGACGAGGAGATCGCCCCGGGTGCCGTCCTTGCGGACCGCTCCCTTGCCGCGGGCCCGCATCGTCCGGCCGTTGGGCGTGCCCGGGGGCAGCTTCAGCGTCACCGGCGGGCCGCCCAGGGTGGGCACCCTGACCTCGCCGCCGAGTGCCGCCTCGGCGAACGTCACCGGGACCGTCACCGTGAGGTTGTCTTCCTTGCGGCCGAACACGGGGTGCGCGTCGACGTGCACCATGACGTACAAGTCGCCCCCGGGACCGCCGCGTTCACCCGGTGCGCCCTTGCCGCGCAGCCGGATGCGCTGGCCGTCCGTGACCCCCGCGGGGATACGGACCTGCATGGTCCGCGAGGACTTGGCGCGCCCGCTGCCCTTGCACTCGATGCACGGGTGCTCGGCGATCAGGCCGCGGCCCTTGCAGTCCGGGCACGGGTCCGTGAGCGAGAAGCCGCCGCCGGAGCCGCGCGCGACCTGGCCGGTGCCGACGCAGGTCGGGCACACGCGCGGTGTGCCGTTCTTGTCGCCGGTGCCCGAACAGGCCTTGCAGGGCTGCTGCGAGGACATCCGCAGCGGGACCGTGGCCCCTTCGATGGCCTCCGTGAAGCTGAGCGTGACCTCGGACTCGATGTCCTGGCCGCGCCTGGGCTGCGTACGGGTCGTGCCCGTGCCGCCGCGGTTGAACAGGCCCCCGAAGACGTCACCGATCCCGCCGCCGAAGCCGCCGGCACCCCCGGCGCCACCGCCCTGGGCGCCGCCTCCGAAGAGGTCGCCCAGGTCGAAGTTGAAGTTGCCGCCGCCCGCGCCGCCCGGCCCCGGGCGGTAACCGCCGTTGCCGAAGAGGGAGCGGGCCTCGTCGTACTCCTTGCGCTTCTTGGGGTCACCGAGGATGTCGTTGGCCTCGGAGATCTCCTTGAAGCGCTCCTCGGCCTTGGCGTTGCCCTTGTTGGCGTCCGGGTGGAACTCGCGGGCGAGCTTCCGGTACGCCTTCTTGATCTCGGCCTCGGTGGCGTCCTTGGGGACGCCGAGGACCTTGTAGTAGTCCTTCTCGATGAAGTCCTTGGTGCTCATCCTCGACGTCCCTCCTTCTGTCCGCTCGCTACGTCAGCCCTCTTCAGGGCCGTTGTCCTTCTCGTCGCCGGCCTCGGACTCGTCCTCCGCCTTGCCGGTCTGCGCGGCGCCGGGCTGCGGCTCGGCGACGGCCACCCGCGCGGGGCGGATGGTGCGCTCACCGATGCGATACCCGGGCTGCAGGATCGCCACGCACGTCGTCTCGGTGACGTCCGGCGCGTACGAGTGCATGAGGGCCTCGTGGATCGTCGGGTCGAAGGGCTCGCCCTCCTTGCCGAACTGCTGCAGTCCCATCTTCGCCGCGGCGGTCTCCAGCGATTCCGCCACCGACTTGAAACCGCCGACGAGTTCACCGTGTTCCCGCGCGCGGTTGATGTTGTCGAGCGTGGGCATCAGCTCGGTCAGGAGGTTCGCCACGGCGACCTCCTTGACCGCGATCCGGTCGCGCTCGACCCGGCGGCGGTAGTTCTGGAACTCGGCCTGGAGGCGCTGGAGGTCCGCGGTGCGCTCTTCGAGCGCCTTGCGCACCTGGTCCAGCTGGGCCGTCAGACCGGCGATCTGTGCACTTGCGTCCCCTGCCGGGGCCGCCCCCTCCCCACTACCGGAGGGGGAGGCGGCCGTCGGCTCGGCGTCGTCGGGGGTGGCGCCGGAAGGGACATCAGGCTTCTCGTCGAAGCCCGGGGTCTCCTCCGTCACGCGGCACCGTCCTTGCGCTCGTCGTCCACGATCTCGGCGTCCACCACGTCGTCGTCCGCCTTGGGAGCCTCGGCACCCGGGGCGTCGCCGCCCGCGGACTGCGTGGCCTGGGCGTCGGCGTACATGGCCTGGCCGACCTTCTGCGAGACCGCGGCGACCTTCTCGGTGGCGGTGCGGATCTCGGCGGTGTCCTCGCCCTTCAGCGCGGCCTTCAGCTCCTCGACGGCGGCCTCGACCTCGGTCTTGACCTCGCCGGGGACCTTGTCCTCGTTGTCCTTGAGGAACTTCTCCGTCTGGTAGACGAGCTGCTCGCCCTGGTTGCGGGACTCGGCGGCCTCGCGGCGACGGTGGTCCTCGTCCGCGTACTGCTCGGCCTCCTGGCGCATGCGGTCGACCTCGTCCTTCGGCAGCGAGGAGCCGCCGGTGACGGTCATCTTCTGCTCCTTGCCGGTGCCGAGGTCCTTGGCCGTGACATGCATGATGCCGTTGGCGTCGATGTCGAAGGAGACCTCGATCTGCGGGACACCACGCGGGGCCGGCGGCAGACCGGTCAGCTCGAACATCCCGAGCTTCTTGTTGTACGCCGCGATCTCGCGCTCGCCCTGGTAGACCTGGATCTGCACGGAGGGCTGGTTGTCCTCGGCGGTGGTGAAGATCTCGGACCGCTTGGTCGGGATCGTCGTGTTCCGCTCGATCAGCTTGGTCATGATGCCGCCCTTGGTCTCGATACCGAGGGACAGCGGGGTGACGTCGAGGAGCAGGACGTCCTTGACCTCACCCTTGAGGACACCGGCCTGGAGGGACGCGCCGATGGCGACGACCTCGTCCGGGTTGACGCCCTTGTTGGCGTCCTTGCCACCGGTCAGCTCGCGCACGATCTCCGCGACGGCCGGCATACGGGTGGAGCCACCGACGAGGACGACGTGGTCGATCTCGTTGATGGAGATGCCGGCGTCCTTGATGACGTTGTGGAACGGCGTCTTGCAGCGCTCCAGCAGGTCGGCCGTCAGCTGCTGGAACTGGGCGCGGGTGAGCTTCTCGTCCAGGTGCAGCGGGCCCTCGGCGGACGCCGTGATGTAGGGCAGGTTGATCGAGGTCTCGGTGGAGCTCGACAGCTCGATCTTGGCCTTCTCGGCAGCCTCGCGGAGACGCTGCAGGGCCATCTTGTCCTTGCCCAGGTCCACGCCGTGGCCGGACGCGAACTGCTTCACCAGGTAGTCGACGACCCGCTGGTCCCAGTCGTCACCACCGAGGTGGTTGTCGCCGTTCGTGGCCTTCACCTCGACGACGCCGTCGCCGATCTCCAGGAGGGACACGTCGAAGGTGCCGCCACCGAGGTCGAAGACGAGGATCGTCTGGTCGTCCTTGTCGAGGCCGTACGCCAGCGCAGCCGCCGTCGGCTCGTTGACGATACGAAGGACGTTCAGGCCCGCGATCTCGCCGGCCTCCTTCGTCGCCTGACGCTCGGAGTCGTTGAAGTACGCCGGGACGGTGATGACCGCGTCGGCCACCTTCTCGCCCAGGTACGCCTCGGCGTCGCGCTTCAGCTTCTGCAGGATGAAGGCGCTCATCTGCTGCGGGTTGAAGCTCTTGCCGTCCAGCTCGATCTTCCAGTCCGTGCCCATGTGGCGCTTCACGGAACGGATGGTCCGGTCAACGTTCGTGACCGCCTGGCGCTTGGCCACCTCTCCGACGAGCACCTCGCCGTTCTTGGCGAAGGCGACGACGGACGGCGTGGTCCTGGCGCCCTCTGCGTTGGTGATGACGGTGGGCTCGCCGCCTTCAAGAACGCTGACGACGGAGTTAGTCGTGCCCAGGTCGATGCCGACCGCACGTGCCATGGTTGATTCCTCCAGCAATGACTTGAGTGGAACAGGCTCAAGTGTGCACGACACTCACCGCTGGGTCAACAGAGCTGAGTCGACCAGGCTCAACTCTTATCCGTTCCTTACACGCAACTGCGCCCTGACCTGCGACGATACGGCACGCCGCGCCCCGTAGACAGAGACTTTAAGCAGTCCGAATACGACGACCAGGGCCCCGCCCGCCACCCACATGACGGCGGACTCCCCCGCCCACCCGTTGTGCACGAGCACCCCGACGAGCACTCCGGAGAACCCTCCGATCCCCAGAAGCACCACCGCCCCCTGCGGAGTGAGCCCCAATCTCCGCAGCCGGTGGGCGAGATGGTCGGGCCCGCCCCGCAGCAGCGCCCGCCCGGCCAGCCGCCGCGACAGCAGCACCAGTACGGCGTCGGCACTGGCGACGGCGGTGAGCGCGAACAGGATCCCCGCACTGGACGTGAACCCGCGCCCGGCCTGCGTGAGCACGGCCGCCGAGGCGAGCAGAAACCCCGTGAACAGCGACCCGCACGCGCCGAGCGCGATCCGCGCGGGATGCCAGTTGTGCATCAGGAACCCGGTGAGCGCGGCGGCCAGCACACTCAGCAACACCGCGAGCCCGTCCATCACTTCCATCGCGGCACAGGCCCCGACCCCGAAGGCGGTGACCACCCCAACGGTCCCCGCGAGCCCGTCGGCGTGATCGAGCCCCTTGAAGGCACCGGCGACGAACACGATCCAGGCCGCGGCCAGCAACCCGCCGGGCACCCCGATCTCGCCGTACGGCACGACGCAGGCCGCCGCGACCGCCGTACCGAGGACCAGGAACCGGGTCTTCAGCCGCCAGACGTCGGCGACGAGCCCCAGCGCGGCCACGGCGGACCCGGCGGCCAGCAAGCCGCCGACACCGCCGTCGAGCGGGGCGAGTCCGGTCCACTCGCCCGCATGGGCCACCAGCACGACGGTGATCACGACGGCCAGTCCCCCGAGCAGCGGTACCGGGCGCGCGCGCCGTCTGCGGTCGACGATTCCCGCACGCAGGGCGGGCACCCGGAGCAGTGCGGCGAGGAGGGCGGAGAGGAGGAGGGCGGTCGCGGCGACGAGAATCCCGTAGAGCACGGATCTAAATTAGACGCAAATGTACCAATTCAGTACGAATAACACGATCAGACCGTAACAAGCTTTGAAACAAGCCCGGAGCAGGCCTTTTTAGGCAACCCTCAGCGACACAGATCACCGCACGGCTGGCTACAGTGCGACAGAAGATGGCGGTAGTCTCGGACAGACCGATTAAGTTACCGCTTAGTAATGTGCTTGTGCTTGGCAATGCCATGACCCCTCGCAGGCCCGAGGAGCCCTGAAATGCAACTCGCCGCGATCATCGTGTCGCTGGTTCTGATCGTGGTCGGTGTGGCGCTGTTCGCCCGCGCCGTCCTGCAGATCTACACCTTCATGCGACTCGGCCAGAACGTGCCAGCGGGCACCCGCACCGACGAGCCCGTCCAGCGCACCGTCACCGTGGCCAAGGAGTTCCTCGGCCACACCCGGATGAACCGCTGGGGTGTCGTCGGCGTCGCGCACTGGTTCGTGGCGGTGGGCTTCTTCTCGCTGCTGCTGACGATCGTCAACGCCGTGGGCCAGCTCTTCCAGGCCGACTGGCTGCTGCCGGTCATCGGCGAATGGGCGCCGTACAACGTCTTCGTCGAGTTCATCGGCACGATGACGGTCCTCGGCATCCTGGTGCTGATCGGCATCCGCCAGCTGAACAAGCCGAACAAGCCGGGCCGCAAGTCCCGTTTCGCCGGCTCGAACTTCGGCCAGGCGTACTTCGTCGAGGCCGTCATCCTCATCGTCGGCGTCTGCATCTTCATGCTGCACGCCCTTGAGGGCGCCCAGCACCACGTCGACGGCTACGAGGCGTCCTTCTTCATCTCGTACCCGGTGGTGTCGGGCCTGGAGCACCTGGACGTCTCCACGCTCCAGAACCTCACCTACTTCTTCGCCGGCCTGAAGATCGCGACCTCCTTCATCTGGATGATCACGGTCGCCCTGAAGACCGACATGGGCGTGGCCTGGCACCGTTTCCTGGCGTTCCCGAACATCTGGTTCAAGCGCAACGCGACCGGCGAGACCTCCCTCGGCGCCCTGCTCCCGATGACGTCGGGCGGCAAGCCGATCGACTTCACCGACCCCGGTGACGACGACGTGTTCGGCGTATCCCAGGTGGAGCAGTTCTCGTGGAAGGGCCTGCTGGACTTCTCCACGTGTACGGAGTGCGGGCGCTGCCAGTCGCAGTGCCCGGCCTGGAACACGGGCAAGCCCCTCTCCCCCAAGCTGCTGATCATGTCCCTCCGCGACCACGCGCACGCCAAGGCCCCGTACCTGCTGGCGGGTGGCGGCAAGTCCATGGAGGGCGAGGAGAAGGCGACCGAGGAGCAGCTCGCGGGCGTCCCCGCGGCCGCGCTCGCGGAGGCCGAACGCCCCCTCATCGGCACTCTCGAAGACAACGGCGTCATCGACCCGGACGTCCTGTGGTCCTGCACCACGTGCGGCGCCTGCGTCGAGCAGTGCCCGGTGGACATCGAGCACATCGACCACATCGTCGACATGCGCCGCTACCAGGTCATGATCGAATCGGCCTTCCCCTCCGAGGCGGGCACGATGCTCAAGAACCTGGAGAAGAAGGGCAACCCCTGGGGGCTGGCGAAGAAGCAGCGCCTGGAGTGGCTCAAGGAGGTCGAGTTCGAGGTCCCGGTCGTGGGCCAGGACATCGAGGACCTCACCGAGATCGAGTACCTGTACTGGGTCGGCTGCGCCGGCGCCCTGGAGGACCGCGCCAAGAAGACCACGAAGGCCTTCGCGGAACTCCTCCACATCGCGGGCGTGAAGTTCGCGATCATGGGCGGAGACGAGAAGTGCACCGGCGACTCCGCCCGCCGCCTGGGCAACGAGCCGTTGTTCCAGGAGCTGGGCATGGAGAACGTCATGGCCTTGAACATGGCGTTCGGCGAGGAACTGGACGACGACGGCAAGGTCGTAGCGGAGTCCGCGAAGCCGAAGTCGGCGAAGAAGATCGTCGCGACGTGCCCGCACTGCCTCAACACCATCGGCAACGAGTACCCGCAGCTCGGCGGCGACTACGAGGTCATCCACCACACCCAGCTGCTCCAACACCTCATCGACGAGGGCAAGTTGATCCCGGTGACGCCGGTGGAAGGTCTGATCACCTACCACGACCCGTGCTACCTGGGCCGCCACAACAAGATCTACACGCCCCCGCGCGAGATCATCGCCAGCGTCCCCGGCCTGCGCAACGAAGAGATGCACCGCCACAAGGAACGCGGCTTCTGCTGCGGCGCCGGCGGCGCCCGCATGTGGATGGAAGAGCGCATCGGCAAACGCATCAACAACGAACGCGTCGACGAAGCCCTGTCGTTGAACCCCGACATCGTCTCCACGGCCTGCCCCTTCTGCCTGGTCATGCTCACCGACTCCGTCAACGGCAAGAAGAACGACGGCAAGGCCAAGGAATCGATCCAGGTGGTCGACGTAGCTCAACTGCTGCTCGACTCGGTCAGGAAGCCGGCCGACGACGAGCCCCCGGCGGGCACATCGGAACCGGAGAACGCCCCGGAGCCGGCGCCGGTGAAGTAACCGGCCTGTTCACTACGACGTTGCCCCGCGCCCTTGCTGAAAG
>NZ_JBHXME010000277.1:0-7957 GCF_042721125.1 Streptomyces sp. NPDC058469 | reverse complement strand
CGCCACAACTGCCGTACGGCAGCGAGATGTTCGTCCATCCGGCGCCCCCGCCCCGCGAACGGGACGCCTACGGCCGCGAACTCCTCGGCGTCCCAGCCGGTGCCGACGCCCAGGGTGAAACGGCCTCGGGAGAGCCGGTCGAGGGTGGCCGCCTGGTGGGCCACGACGACCGGGTTGTACAGCGGCAGGACCAGCACGCTGGTGACCAGCCCGATCCGCCGCGTCGCCCCGGCCACCGCGGCCAGCAGGACCAGCGGATCCGGGGTCACTCCTGACGCACCGGCCACCGCGTGACCGCTCGCGAAGACATGGTCGAGGCCCAACTCCTCGGCCCTGACGGCGGTTTGGAGGACCTCGTCCAACTCCCCCTCCCGGTCGGGCCACAGACGGTGCGGTGCCACTCCGATACGCATCTCGGTCGTACTCCCCTCGTGCGACAACAAGGTCCGACAGGAACGTCAGTGCCCGGCCCAACACCACAGGGGGCGCCGGTCATACCCCGCGTCAGGCCCGCACCTGGATCAGCGCATGCGTGCCGCCCGTACGCCAGCGTTGCCCCTCCGCCGCGACCAACGCGGCCTCCGTACGGGCGTCCAGGCCCGTGATCACGTCGGACTTGAGGGTGCGCAGGGCGGCGACCGGGCCCGGGAAGTAGGCCGTGACATCTTCGAACGGTGTGGTGGGGGCCCAGAGGCAATCGCCCACCAGGCGGCGGTAGTTGAGGTCGCCCTTCACGATCGTCAGGGTGGCCGCGGCGAACTCGGCGCGGAGGTCGGCGGGCATGTCGGCGTACGGCAGCGGGGCGCAGGAGAAGGGGTGGGCGCGCACGGTGAGGCGGCCGTCGGCCATGGCCGACCAGAGACGGCGGCCGTACGTCGCCGCCGCACCCGGCGCGCCGGTCAGCCGGTGCAGGGCGTCGACCACGTCGGCGGTCGTGGCGTCGGAGACGTAGTACGGGTGGGGCTTGATGTGCAGGACCGCGCGCTCGACGCGCCCCTGGTCGAGGAGGTGGGCCAAGAGCAGGAGATCGGGGATGAGTTCGCGGCCGGCGTTGTCGGCGACGAGGCAGAGGGTGCCGTTGCCGGAGAGGAGTGACCACAGTCGCTCGCTGTCGTCGGCCACCAGGGCCGGGACCGGGGCCTGCGAGGCCGACTCCGCTCCGGCCGCCGAAAGGCGGAAGCCCAGGTCGGCCCGGTTGCCCCAAAGGGAGCCGTGCAGCAGGGACTTGGCGCGCTCCTGCGGCGGCTCGGCCTCCAGCTCGTCGAGTGCGGTGAGTTCCTCGTCCGTCTCGGGGGCGTCGAGTTCGGCGCGTTTGAAGGGGCGGAACGGGTCGATTCCCTGCCAGGCGCCGGGGCCGAAGTAGCCGACGGCGTCGAGGAGTTGGCGGTAGAAGTAGCTCTCGGACCAGAGCCAGGGCACGTCGTACCAGGACTGTCCGGCGTACTTGTCGGTGCCCCACGCCGCCCACTGGTCATGGTCGGGGGCGTCGGCCGGGAGGGGTTCGATCGTGCCCTCGGTGCAGTTCTTCAGGAGGGCGTCGAGGGCGCGGTGCTGCCCTGGGTCGTACGGGAAGGCGTCCCGGACCTGTTGGATGATCGCGGGGTGCCGTTCGGCCAGCACGCTGCGGGGGAACGAGCCGGGCTCGTTGCCGAGGATCACGGGCGCGGTGGGGGTGTCGGGCATGCGCCTCACCGTACCGGGCGGGTCAGTCGGTCTCGATCTCCCGCTCCAGGCGCGCGGCGAGGCTGAGATAGCGGCCCCGGCGGTGGACGGGGACCAGGCCGCGGATCACCAGGTGCCACATCTCGGCCGTTCTGCGGGGCTGTAACGCGACCGGTTCGAGGGTGCGGCCCAGGACGCGGATGCCGACGAAGAGGCCGACGAGCGTACGGGCCACGGCGTCCACGTCGGTGTCGGGGTGTGCGTCGGCTTCCGCGACCGCGCCCGCGAGTTTGCGAGAGGCGATGTCCAGCCACTCGGTGAAGGGGTGCGGCATCGGGGGCCGTACCTCGATCTCCCCTGCGGCGAGGCGGAGTCCGGCGCGCGGGATGGGGCCCTCGACGGCCAGTCGTGTCATGCCGAACGTGACACGTATCAACGTCTCCAGTGAGGAGTAGCCTCGGCCGTCCATCTCCTTGGAGATCTGGCGCGAGGCCTTGGCCTGCATCTCCAGGATCGTGTGGGCCAGGTCTTCCTTGGCCGCGAAGTGGAAGTACAGGGCGCCCTTGGTGACCTGGGCTTGGTCGACGATGTCGCTCAGGCTGGTGGATTCATAGCCCTGCCGGTCGAACAGCTCGGCGGCGGCCGTGATGATTGTTGTGCGGGTCTGTTCGGCCCGTAACTGCCTCACCATCGACTGAAACACTCCCGACGAAGGAAAAACAACGGCCCGTGCCGTTTTTTCTTACCCCCTGTACACAGTAGCTCACCCTGCGGCGGTATAGACCTTGCACCCGAAGACCGCCAACTCCCCTCACGTTCCCATCACTTGCGTCTCTGCGTCACCCCTGCCCCGACTCTTGACCACTTTCGGTGGCTGTGGCACGTGTCAACACCGTTTCCCGGCCAAACGGAAGACCGACCGCCCGGTGAGGCGCCCCGAGGAAGCGCCTCACCCTACGGGTCAGTCGGTCTGTTTCTGTGGATACCCTGTGCCGCCGACCTACCGGGCGGAGGGCGCGATGCCGCTGCCTGCGCTCACGGCCTGGACGGTCTTGGCCGCGTCCGCGAGTCCCGCACCGCAGCCGCCGGAGCAACTGCCGGGCAGGGCGCGGGCGTTGGCCTTGATGGCCGACTCGATCCGGGCCGGAGTGAGCGCGGAGTCGGCCGACTTCATGAGCGCGACCAGGCCCGCGATGTGCGGGGTGGCCATGCTGG
The DNA here is from genome assembly GCF_042721125.1 of Streptomyces sp. NPDC058469. Lineage (NCBI taxonomy): Bacteria > Bacillati > Actinomycetota > Actinomycetes > Kitasatosporales > Streptomycetaceae > Streptomyces > Streptomyces sp. NPDC058469. Next base: position 5,080 of record NZ_JBHXME010000277.1, on the reverse strand, counting down.
TGCCCTGGTAGTAGGCGTACGACTCGGTGGACGGCGTCTTCGTGCCGGAGTTCAGCGTGGAGTAGATGCCGTTGGCGGTGCCGGTGCCGGTCTGGCCGCCGGGGGCCGAAATGTCCACCGCTGAGCCGTAGTTGGAGTAGGACGCCCTGGCGCCGGCGCGGTTGGTGGCCGCGACCGAGATGACGTTGGCGCAGTTGCCCGGGGAGTGGTTCGCGACGTTGTCGTTGTCGTTGCCCGCGGCCACGACGACCGTCGTGCCGCGGTTCACGGCGGCGGTGATCGCGCTCTGGGTGGCCGAGGTGCAGGCACCGTCGCCGCCCAGGCTCATGTTGATGACCTTGGCGATGTTGCCGTTGGCGGGGACGCCGGAGACGGTGCCGCCGGACGCCCAGGTGATGGCGTCGATGATGTCGGAGTCGTAGCCGCCGCACTTGCCGAGGACGCGCAGCGGGGAGATCTTCGCGCCGTAGGCGATGCCCGCGATGCCCTTGCCGTTGTTGGTGGCGGCGGCGATGGTGCCGGCCACGTGGGTGCCGTGCCAGGAGGAGTTGCTCGCCCCGATGCCCGAGCCGCACTCGCCTGCCGCGTAGTGGTCGCCGGGGTCGGCCGGGTTGCTGTCGCGGCCGTCACCGTCGACCGAGACGGCGGTGTCGGTGATGAAGTCGTAGCCGGCGACGATGTTCGCGGCGAGGTCGGAGTGCGTGACGTAGCCGGTGTCGATGACGGCGACGGTGACACCGCTGCCGGTCGACGTCGGCCACGCGGCGGGCACGTTCATCCCGGCCGTGGACTCGAAGAGGTCCCACTGCTTGCCGTACCCGGTGTCGTTCGGGTCGGCCTGCGGGGTGTTCAGCCGGTCCGGTACGACGTAGGAGACCTGCGGGTCGGCCCTGAACTCGGCGATGACGTCGGCGACTTCGGTCGTGCTGTGCGCGTCGCCGAGGCCGACGAGGGCGGCGCCGGTGCCGAGTCGGCGCTGGAAGTCGACTCTCCCGCCGGTCTCCTGACCCTTGGCGGTGGCGTCGGCCTCGGCCGCTTTGTTCGAACTCGCTTCTGCGGCACCGGACTTGTAGCCGACGATGAGGCGCTCGGCGAGGGTGCCGGGGGCGGCCTCGGTCTGTCCGGGCAGGGCCGGTGCGGTGGCCCGGGTGGGGGGTTCCTGGGCGACGGCGAACGAGCTGGCGGCTGTGGCGAGGAGGGCCGCGGAAACCGCGGCGACGGATATCAGGGTCCGTCCGACGGGGAATGCCGTAGGAGAGCGCAAGGGCTTGCCTTTCGTGGCCGTACTCCAAGCAGCGCGGAGCGGCGGTCGATTCGCTTCGTCGTCGAAGCGGCGGGGGGTCGATCCAGAGGGCGCCGGGCGCGGGCAGCAGCCTCGACAGGGGTTGCCTGTGGGTCAGCTGTGGTCAAACGATAGGCAAAGAGAAGGTCATAAAGATACGGGGGAAACCCTCGATCAGGCTGGAAACGACCCCTGGGTATCCGCCCGTTGACCGGATACATCCTGGTTCACGGCGGTGGAACGAACTGAACGCGCCGGGCCCGCTTCCCGTATTGCACGAACAGACCGTTGCCGCCCCCGGCCGAGGAGACGTTCCGGATGCCCCGGATGACCGCACATCGCACTGCCATGGCGGCCGCCGCCATGGCCCCGCTGCTGCTCACCGTCTGGGCGGCGGGTCCGGCGCAGGCGCACGGGGCGCCGACGTATCCGGTCAGCCGGGTCTACGCCTGCTCGCCCCAGGGCGGCAGTCAGGCCCAGTCGGCGGCGTGCAAGGCGGCGATCGCCGCGAACGGAGCGCCCTTCACCTACTGGGACAACCTCCGGGTCCCCAACGTGAACGGGCGGGACCGGCAGGTCATCCCCGACGGGAAGCTGTGCGGCGGTGGACTGCCCGACTACAAGGGGCTGAACCTCGCCCGTACCGACTGGCCGTCGACGCGGCTGACCCCGGGGGCGAAGCTGACGATGACGTACGCGTCGACGATCGCGCACACCGGCACGTTCAAGTTGTATCTGACGAAGGCCGGTTACGACGCGTCGAAGCCCTTGACCTGGTCCGAGCTGGCGACGACGCCGTTCGCCGAGGTGAAGGACCCGCCGCTCACCGGTGGCGCGTACCGCATCAAGGCGACGCTGCCGACGGGCCGGACCGGGCGCCAACTGATCTACACGATCTGGCAGAACAGCAGTACCGAGGACACCTATTACTCGTGCTCGGACGTGGTGTTCCCGGGAGGCAGCGCCTCTTCCTCGTCCTCTTCGTCCTCGTCGACAGGGACGGCCGGTTCGAAGGGCAAGGCGGCGAGTCCGTCGTCGTCCGCGGTCAAGTCCCCTACGGCCGCGAGCCCTTCGGCGCAGGCCCGGGAATCCGCTACGGCACAGAAGGCGTCCCCCACCGAGGAGAGCACCGCGCCGGGCAGCAGTCCGGTGGCGTCCGACACCGACGCCGCGTCAAGCGGCCCTTCGGCGCCCATGGTGGCGGGCGGCGCCGCCGCGGTGCTGGTGCTCACCGGGGGCGCCGCCCTGGCCCTGCGACTGCGCCGACGCTGAACTCGGCGCGCACAGAACCTACTTACCGCTCCTCAGTTGATCAGTTGGTGTAGACCGCCGCGCCGCCGTCCGTCACCGGGGCGTACTTCGCGGTGAAGTAGCCCGCGCTGAAGCACAGGGACGAGCCCGAGGTCTTGGTGAAGGCCTGGCTGGTGAAGTTGATGCTGGTGTCGGTGTTGCTCGCCGTGCCGGTCAGGCTGGGCGCCTGGTAGACGCAGGTGATGCTGCCCAGCAGCGTGGTCAGCTTGACCGTGGTCTGGATGGTGGAGCCGCTGGCCGGGGTGACGGTCAGGGTGCCGTCCGAGACGGCCGCGGTGGTGTACGGCAGGTTGTCGACCGTGATGCTGGTGACACCGGTGACGCCGAGGACGTTGCTCGTGCAGCTGCTGCTGTCGAAGCTCTGCCCGGAGACGGACTCGGTGGCGGTGCCCGGCGCGGTCGGGTTGGCGGTGACGGTCGCCGTGAACTGCGACGAGGTGCACTTGATGCCGCTGGTGCCGGTCGCGCTGGAGTACAGGGTGGCGCTGGTGCCGGTGGCCAGGGGCGCGGTCAGCACATCGCCGACGGCGACGGCCGTACCGCCGAGGCTGCCGGTGGTGAGCACGGTGTCGGCCGCCGACGCCGGGGCGATGAAGGGGAGGGTGAGCGCGGCGACGGAGCCGACAAGGGTGAGGACGGTGCGAGTACGCATGCGGGTGTACCTCTTCTTTCGAAGTAGAGGGTCGAACCGGGGGGTTCTTGGGGGGTGGGGTAACTGGGGGTCGGGGCGCGCGAGTTCGCCGCCGCCGGCCCGTGACGCCTTCTCCGTACGTGACGGGCCGGGGCGGCGGTCGCCGGTGACCGGCCGGAGGCCCGCGGGGGTTGGGGGTCTCCGGCCGGGCCGGGCGGTGGGGCGGACGGCACGACCAGGGGGGAAGCGGCCGTGCCGGGCCGCGGGGGTTCGGACTCTGAGGGCGTGAAGTGCCCCTGCGGAAAGGGAAGTCCGGGAACGCGGCTCGTGCCGCGCGGCGGATCCGGCGCCACGGATCCGGCAAACAAGGGAGAGTTGTAGACCTGAGTGTCCGTCAACGTCAAGGGATGCAGGGCAAGTTGATGTACAAGCCGAGGCCTGGCGGGGGTGCGGGAAAGCCTTGCCTCACAGGTGACGCATCATCAACACTCTTTTTTCACAACTCTCTTGACCCCTCAATGTAACCCCCGGTAACTTCCTCGTCGGCTACTGCTGCGTAACCTTGAAAGCCCTTGCACCCGCCGGGAGTTGTGGGGAGGGATACGCCGCACTCGCTGTCCGCGCCAGGACAACGCGCCACCTCGATACCGACTCGCGTTGAACCAGAGCAGCACATGGGAGCAGACATGGCTTCACCCTCGGACGCCAACCCGTCCAACGGAAACACCCCTGAGCAGCCGGAAAGCGGTTCCGTACCCGAGACCGCCGAGGGGCCTGAGAGACGCGGTCAGGTCCGACTGCGCCGTGCCGCGGTGATGGCGGTGCCGGCCACGCTGATCGCCGCGACCCTCGCGGTGCTCACCGCCCAGGGCGCCCTGGGGGTGCAGTTCTCCATCTCCGGCATGCCGTTCACGGTCACCGCCAAGTCCCTCGACGGCACGGGCTTCGAGCAGTTCGGCGACCTGGACAGCATGATCCCGAACAGCCCGAACGAGGGCGACACCGGCGGGCAGGTACTGATCATCACCTCCGCCATCAAGAACGCGACGCTCGACAGCCTGTGCCAGAGCGTCGACCTCGGCGGGGTCAACCTGCTGATCAAGGCGGGCAGTGGCGCGACGAAGGTGACGGCGAGCGACCTGACGACCGACTCGACCGAGCTGTCGGGTGACGCGTCCTTCAACAACATCGAGATCGGCAACGACGCCAGCACGCTGAACAAGGCGGGTGTGCAGGGCAAGAAGGGCGTCTTCAGCCAGCAGGCCGACACCGTGCACATCGCCAACCTCCGGCAGACCAACTACGCCACCACGGCGGGTGTGTTCAAGCTGCCGGGCCTCAAGCTCAGCTTCAGCGACACGGGTTGCTGATGTCGGAGAACCTGCCACAGCAGGGGAAGGGGCCCGCCTTCCGGCGTTGGCGGGCCCGCCGTCCGTTCTGGGGTGGGCTGTTGCTCGCCCTGGGCGGCGGGGAGATCCTGCTCACGGAGAAGGTGTCGCTGAAGGTCGCGATGCACATCGGGATGCAGGGCATGACCGGCTACCTGCTGCCCGTGATGATGATGCTGTGCGGACTGCTGATCCTCTTCAGCCCGGGCCAGCGGCTCTTCTACTCGATCGTCGGGATCCTCTGCACCCTGGGCAGCTGGCTCACCTCGAACCTCGGCGGCTTCTTCATCGGGCTGCTGCTGGGCATCGTGGGCAGCTGCATGACGTTCGGCTGGCTGCCGGACCAGGAGCCGCGATCGGAACGCCGACGCCGCAAGCGCGAGGCGAAGACGAGCACGAAGTCCCTCCAGCACCAGTCCTGACCCCTCCCCCCGGCCCCGGCGACTGCCGGGGCGCGACGCGTTCCCG
>NZ_JBHXME010000276.1:0-7973 GCF_042721125.1 Streptomyces sp. NPDC058469 | reverse complement strand
GTAGGACACCGCCGAACAAATATTGCGAAAACCCCCGTACCGTTAATCCGGTACGGGGGTTTTCTGCGTTTAGGCTCAGCGGTATGCGCTATGACCTCGTGATCTTCGACAATGACGGTGTCCTCGTCGACAGTGAGCCGATCTCCAACAGGCTGCTGGCCGGCTATCTCACCGAGCTCGGGCACCCGACCTCCTACGAGGAGTCCCTCCGTGACTACATGGGCGCCGCGATGCACCGCGTACACGATCTCGTCGAGGAGCGGACCGGGCAGCGGTTGCCGGACGACTTCGACGAGGTTTTTCACGCTCGCGTGTTCGCCGCGTTCGAGCGGGAGTTGAAGCCGGTCACCGGGGCCGTCGACGTGCTGGAGAGGCTGGTCGCGGACGGGGTGCCGTACTGCGTGGCGTCGTCCGGGAGCCATGAGCGGATTCGGGTGGGGCATCGGACGACGGGGCTGGACGAGTGGTTCGAGGAGGAGTGGGTCTTCAGCTCCGAGGACGTGGGGCGGGGGAAGCCCGCGCCGGATCTGTTCCTGTACGCGGCCGAGCGGATGGGCGTCGCACCGGAGCGGTGTGTCGTCGTAGAGGACAGTCCGTTGGGGGTGCGGGCTGCTGTCGCGGCTGGGATGGATGTGTATGGGTTCACCGCCATGACTCCTGCCGAGCGGCTCTCGGGGGCCGGTCAACTCTTCGGTGACATGGGGCAGTTGGTTGACCTGCTGGAATGACTGCCGCCACCGTGTGCGCACTGACATTTGTCATGCCGAGGTCCGGATGATCGGTTCTACTGGCGGCCTGGGTCTCGCGGCAAGCTGAGGGCATGACGACGAACACGGGTTCCATGAAGAAGAACTTCGGGCCGCTTCTCGCGGACGTGGCGGTGCCGATCGGGTCGTACTACCTGCTGAAGAGCGGGTTCGGGATGGGCACCGTGGCGGCGTTGGGGTGGAGCAGTGTCGTGCCGGCGGTGCGGACCGTGTGGGGGGTCGTCGCGGAGCGGAAGCTCAACGCGTTCGCGGCGCTGATTCTCTTCGTGAACGTCGTCGGGCTGCTGCTCAGCTTCGTGGCCGGTGACCCGCGGCTGATGCTCGCCAAGGACAGCGGGATCAGCAGTGCCGTCGGGATCGGGATCCTGGTGTCCGTGGTGATTGGCAAGCCGATGATGACCGCCGGGATGAAGCCGTTCCTGGTGAAGGGCGACCCGGAGCGGGAGGCCGCGTTCGAGCGGTTGTTGGGCGGGTCGGTGGCCTTTCGGCGGGCCGAGCGGCGGTTCTCGCTCGTGTGGGGTGTGATGCTCCTCGCGGAGTGCGTCGCGCGGATCGTCGGCGTGTACACGCTGCCGGTGGACACCATGGTGTGGCTCGGCACCGTCGTGATGATCGGCACGATCGCCGTTACGTCCGTGGTCAGTGGCGGTGTCGCCGTCGGACCGATGGCCGAGATGATCGACGCGGAGCTGAAGAGCGGGGCTCCGGCCGGGGCGGTTGCCGCGTCCGTCGGCGTCCCCTCGCTCGCCGTCGCCGGGTGACCTCCCAAAGCTGAGGAGAATTCATCTTTGGCTGGATCTACCCACGAGTACGCCGGGGCCCTTACGCTCGCCGCCATGACAGATGTGCTGCGGCGCGGTAGGGCCTCTTTGGCGTTCAGCTTCTTCGCTCAGGGCGCCACCTTCGCGCTGCTCGTGACGCGCATCCCGGCGATCCAGGACCGGTACGGGGTCTCGGACGGGCTGCTGCCCGTCTTCCTGGCCGCCGTGCCGATCCTCGCCGGCGTCGGCAGCGTCACGACCGAGCAGTTGGTGAAGCGAATACGGCCCAGCGTGCTGCTGCGCTGGTCCCAGCCCGTCGTCCTCCTGGCGCTGCTCGGGGTCGGGTCGGGCGACAGCATGGCCGAACTGGCCGTCGCCCTCGGCGCGTTCGGGCTCGCGGTGGGTGCGCTGGACGCCTCGATGAACATGCTCGGGGTGAGTCTGCAGCGGACGTACGGACGAAGCATCATGCTCAGTTTCCATGCCGCGTACAGCCTGGGCGGGATCGTGGGGGCCTCGCTGGCGTGGGCCGGGGCGCACTGGCATCTGGCGCTGTGGGTGTCGTATCTGCCCGTCGTGGCCGTGTTGCTGCCGGCCGCGCTCGTGGGGAGCCGGTGGTACGTCGACGGGGGTGCGCCCGGCGAGGAGAGCGAGGGGGCCGAGGCGGGGCCGCTCGTCTTCAAGTTGCTGCTGCCGTTGTGTCTGGTGATGACCTTCGCCTATATCGGGGACTCGACCGTCTCCAACTGGAGTGCGAAGTATCTGAAGGACGTGCTGGGGAGTTCGGAACAGGTGGCGACCGTTCCGTACAACGTCTACATGGTGATGTGCCTGGTCGGGCGGGGGATCGGGGATATCGGGGTGCGGCGGTTCGGGGCCGTGGCCGTCGTGCGGCTGGGGGCGGTGGTGGCCGCGGTGGGGTTCGCCGTGGTGGCCGTGGCGCCCGGGGCCGGGGTCGGGATGCTCGGGTTCACGCTGCTGGGGCTCGGGTTGTGTGTGCTGGTGCCGCAGACCTTCGCGGCTGCCGGGCGGTTGTTCCCGGGGGCTTCCGATACGGCGATCGCCCGGCTCAATGTCTTCAACTACGTGGGGTTCCTGATCGGTTCGCCGTTGGTGGGGGCGCTGGGCGACGCCTGGAGTTACCGCGGGGCGATGCTCGTGCCGATGGTGTTGGTGCTGGTGACGTTGGTGTACGCCCGCTCGTTCGCGCCGCAGGCGGACCGATACGGTGACGGGCATGAGCGGGCGCGCACAGCTGATGTGGGACGAGGCAGTAACGGGCTATGACTTCGGCCGGGACCATCCGATGGACCCGGTTCGGCTCGCCCTGACCCGGAGACTGGTCGACGCCTTCGGGCTCGACAAGGACGTGGACGTCGTAGCGGCGAAGCCCGCCGGTGATTCGACGCTGCGGCTGGTCCACCGGGAGGACTACGTCGAGGCGGTGAAGGCCGCCTCGGCCGATCCGGAGTCGGCGGACGGGGCGTACGGGCTCGGGACCATGGATGATCCCGCCTTTGCCGGGATGCACGAGGTGTCGGCGCTGATCGCCGGGCAGTCGGTGGGGGCGGCCGAGGCCGTGTGGGCCGGGGACGCGCTGCATGCCGTGAACTTCTCGGGTGGGCTGCATCATGCGATGCCGGGGGCTGCCTCCGGGTTCTGCATCTACAACGACGCCTCGCTGGCCATCGCCCGGCTGCTGGAGCTGGGGGCCGAGCGGGTCGCGTACATCGATGTCGACGTGCACCACGGGGACGGGGTCCAGGCGGCGTTCTGGGAGGACCCCCGGGTGCTGACGATCTCCCTGCACGAGCATCCGCGGACGTTGTTCCCGCAGACCGGGTGGCCGGAGGAGACCGGGGCCGGGCGGGGGGAGGGCTCTGCGGTCAATGTGGCGCTGCCGGCTGGTACCGGGGACGCGGGGTGGCTGCGGGCCTTCCACGCCGTCGTACCGGAGTTGATCGCGGACTTCCGGCCGCAGGTGCTGGTGACTCAGCATGGGGCCGACACGCACTTCGAGGACCCACTCGCTCATCTCGCGGTGTCGCTGGACGCGCAGCGGGCCGTGCAGGTGGCCTGTCATGAGTTGGCGCACCAGTACGCGGACGGGAAGTGGGTCGCGCTCGGCGGGGGCGGTTACGCCGTGGTGGAGGTGGTGCCGCGGTCGTGGACGCATCTCGTCGCGATCGCCGCGGGGCGGGAGATCGAGCCCGAGGCCGTGATCCCCGAGGGGTGGCGGCAGGAAGTGTTCGCGCGGACACGGCAGTTGGGGCCGCAGCGGATGACGGACGGGCGGTGGCCGGTGTCCTACGCCGACTGGGAGTCGGGGTACGACCCCGCCGACCGTCTTGACCAGGCTGTCGTGGCGACCCGGCGGGCGGTGTTCCCGCTGCGGGGTTTGTTGGCGTAGGCCTCCGGCGGTGGAGCGGTAGTCGTGCGGGTGTGTCTGGGTGACCGTCCCTGGAGGCCGCGCCCCCAGACCCCGGCCTGCGCTGGAGAGGTGCCGGACGGGCTGGATGATGCCGGCCGGTGTTGAGACGCCCCCAACTCCCGCACGGCGGTGGTGTCACCGGTGCTACGCCAACCGTGCGGTGTTTCCCGCGTTCCCGTCGTGACCGGTGTCCGTGTCCGTCACCATCACTCCCGTGTTGAGCACCGGCGCCCTCCGCGCCCATCTCCTCGCCGCCCGGCTGGCCGGACCCGTGGCCACCTCGCGGGAGGAGAGTCTGCGGAGTTATCGGGCCTTCGCCGCCCGGGACCCGCGGGTGCTGATCGGGCTCGATCCCGAATGGACGTGGGGCCAGCGGGACTTGATCGGGCTGATGGCGGACAAGTGTGGGGTTTCGGCCGACCCGACGCACACTTCCGGGCATGATGTGATCGATCCGGAGCGGACTTTGACCGCTCTGGATGCCTTCGCCGACCGGTTGGGTGCGGTAGCGGAGCGCAGCGGGCCGGTGCTTCTCGGTACCGGGCATCCGCATCGACTGCTCGGGTTCTACGCCGCGTTGGCGGACGCCTTGTCGGCGGCGGGATGTGCTGTTCTCACCCCCGCGCAGGGTCACTCTGTCGACATAACGACCCGGTTCGGTCTACGCACGTACAACCTTGACTACGCACAAGGAGTCGCGCTCGTCCGCGAACCGGGCCCCGAACGCACCGGTTGTGAGCCCGGCGCACACACGCACTCACCGCTCCCGGTTCGTACTGTTCTGGGTGCGGCGGCGGAGGCCGGCGGGGTGCTTCCGGAGCTGGTGATCGGGGACCACGGATGGGTCTGCGGAGCAGGTCAGCTGGGGTTCGAGGCCATTGGTCTCGCAGACACCGATGACCCCGCGCTGTTCGTGGGGGAGGCCGAGGGGTCGGTGTCCGTCGTAGTTCCGGTTGATGACGCCGTGCGGTCCGCTTACTACCGCCCGCTTACCCGCTACGTACTCAATCGAGCGTGTCTGTCACAGTAGGCCGCCGATGGGTGCACCTCTTCCCCACTCGCATCACACGCCCCTACATTGGGGAGTGAGCACGCAACGACGAAGAGTCACCGGAAGGGGAAGCCGGTGACCGTCGAGTGCGGAAGGTTCAGGTGTGTCATGGCTGCAGCTGGCGAGAGGCCTCTGAACGAGGTTCAGTTCCTTACCGTGGCGGAGGTCGCCTCGGTGATGCGAGTGTCGAAGATGACCGTGTACCGGTTGGTGCACAGCGGTCATCTGCCCGCTATCCGGGTGGGGCGGTCCTTCCGCGTCCCCGAGCAAGCGGTACACGAGTACCTTCGCGAGAGTTATGTGGGGGTGGAGACAGCCTGAGGCGATACCTCGATTACGACCTCAGAGCTCGGACGGGTAGGCTGGCCCCTTGTAGGTCGTATGGGCCCATGATGCCCAGCACCGAGTGATGAGAAGTGAGCGAGGGTAGTCGTGGGCTCTGTTATCAAGAAGCGGCGCAAGCGGATGGCTAAGAAGAAGCACCGCAAGCTGCTGAAGCGCACGCGCGTGCAGCGTCGTAACAAGAAGTAGGCGACGCGGCGCCGCGAGAGCGTCTCCTGTGGCCCCCCACCGCATGCGGTGGGGGGCCACAGTTTTGTTCCCGTCATGTGCCTCGCGCCTACGCCTGCACCGCAGGTGGCTTGGTCTGATCGCACGTTTGCGGGTACTCGGGAGTTCGTGGGTCGGGCGGTCATCACAGTGCAACACCGAACCGCTAGGTTGGCCGCACACGGGTAACTCAAAAGGAAGGCGCTGATCTTGGGGAAGGTCGTGCTCGTGACCGGAGTGGCCCGTCAGCTGGGGGGCCGGTTCGTACGGCGGATCCAGCGTGACCCTCAGGTGGACCGGGTGATCGCCGTGGACGCGGTTTCGCCGGGGCACCATCTCGGGGGCGCGGAGTTCATCCAGGCCGACATCCGGCAGCCCACCATCGCGCGCGTGCTCGCCGAGTCGGGCGCCGACACGGTCGTGCACATGGACGTGACGGGCACCGCCCTGGGCAGCGGCAGCCGGACCACGGTCAAGGAGACCAACGTCATCGGCACCATGCAGCTCCTCGGCGCCTGCCAGAAGTCGCCGGTCGTGAAGCGCCTGGTGGTGAAGTCCAGTACGAACGTCTACGGCTCCGCCCCGCGCGACCCGGCCGTCTTCACCGAGGGCACCCCGCCGAAGTCCCTGCCGAGCGGCGGCTTCGCGAAGGACACCGTCGAGGTCGAGGGCTATGTGCGAGGCTTCGCCCGCCGCCGCCCCGACGTCGCCGTGTGCGTGCTGCGGTTCGCCAACATCCTTGGTCCTACGGCGGATTCGCCGCTCGCGTCGTACTTCTCGCTGCCGGTCCTGCCGACCGTGTTCGGGTACGACCCGCGGCTGCAGTTCGTGCACGAGGACGACATGATCGAGGTGCTGCGGATCGCCTCGCACGATCCGCGGCGGGGCACGCTCAACAGCGGCACCTTCAACATCGCCGGGGACGGCGTCCTGCTGCTCTCCCAGTGCTCCCGGCGCCTGGGCCGCCCGACGGTGCCGCTGCTGCTGCCGGCGGTCACCTGGGCCGGTTCCCTGGTGCGTACGCTGGGGATGACGGACTTCTCCCCGGAACAGATCCGGCTGCTGACGCACGGCCGGGTCGTGTCGACGGTCCAGATGCGCGAGACGCTGGGGTACAAGCCGAAGTACACGACCGCCGAGACCTTCGCGGACTTCGCGCGGAGTCAGGGCCCGGGGCTGCTGCCGCCGGAGGCCCTCGCGGGGGCCGTCGACCGGATCGCCGCGCTGTCCGGGCCGGGCAGTGGCCACCCCCCGACGCCGAGCGCCAACTGAGGAGCGCATCAACGATGGCGGATGCCAAGGTCATTCCGTTCGACGACGACCGGTCCCGCGCCAACGGCGTGCAGCGGCCGCAGCGGCGCCGGAGCACGGGGAACCGGCGCAAGAACGGCGAGCCCGCGCTGGTCCGTGAGGTCCAGCCCCTGCCGGGCCGGGACTTCGCGCAGGATGATGATCCTGTGACGCGTGAGGAACAGGAGCCGGAGAAGACACCGGACGAGGACGGCCAGAGCGGCCTGGAACGCCGGGTCGCCCACGGCCTGTCCTTCCTGCGCCGCCGACTGACCGGGGACTACGACGTCGACGACTTCGGCTACGACGAGGAGCTCACCGACGAGGTCCTGATGCCGGCGCTGCGCCCGCTGTACGAGAAGTACTTCCGGGTCGAGGTCAAGGGCATCGAGAACATCCCGGCCGAGGGCGGCGCGCTGATCGTCGCCAACCACTCCGGGACGCTGCCGCTGGACGGCGTGATGATGCAGATCGCCGTCCACGACAACCACCCCGCGGCCCGCCACCTCCGCCTCCTCGCGGCGGACCTCGTCTTCATGCTCCCGGTGGTCAACGAACTCGCCCGCAAGGCCGGTCACACCCTCGCCTGCGCCGAGGACGCCGAACGGCTGCTGGGGCGCGGTGAGTTGGTCGGCGTGATGCCGGAGGGCTTCAAGGGCATCGGCAAGCCGTTCAGCGAGCGCTACAAGCTCCAGCGCTTCGGCCGCGGCGGCTTCGTCTCCACGGCCCTGCGCAAGGGCGCGCCGATCATCCCGTGCTCGATCGTGGGCGCCGAGGAGATCTACCCGATGATCGGCAACTCCAAGACCCTCGCCCGGGTCCTGGGCTTCCCGTACTTCCCGATCACCCCCACGTTCCCGTGGCTGGGCCCGCTCGGCGCGATCCCCCTCCCCACGAAGTGGACGATCCAGTTCGGCGAGCCGATCCCCACGGACGGCTACCCGCCGGAGGCGGCCGAGGACCCGATGCTGATGTTCAACCTCACCGACCAGGTGAGAGAACAGATCCAGCACACGCTGTACAAGCTGCTGGTGCAGCGCCGGTCGGTGTTCTTCTAGTTTTTCGGCTGTACGGCGTCTTCTTTGGCTGTACGACGACGGGGTGCCCTTCCGTGCAGGAAGGGC
>NZ_JBHXME010000275.1:0-8214 GCF_042721125.1 Streptomyces sp. NPDC058469 | reverse complement strand
GACGCCACCGAAGGCCCGGCCTCCGCCGCACGCCCCCCCGACCCCGACTCCGACCCCGACCCCGACCACGACCCCGACCACGACCCCGACCACGACCCCGTCCCGGACCCCGACCACGACCCCGACCACGACCCCGAGCCCGTCCCGGACCCCGACCACGACTCCGACCCCGAGCCCGTCCCGGACCCAGGCCCCGCCCGTGGTCGTCCGGACCCTCGGACATATTGCGATAATCGGTCCCATGATCGAAGCGCGGCGGCTCCACATCCTCCGTGCGGTGGCCGACCACCGCACCGTGACGGCGGCAGCCGCCGCGCTGTATCTCACCCCCTCGGCGGTCTCGCAGCAGCTCGCCGCCCTGGAGCAGGAGACCGGCCACCGCCTGGTCGAGCGCGGCGCCAAGGGCGTACGGCTGACCCCGGCCGGCGAGATCCTGCTCAGCCACACCAACGTGGTCCTGGCCCAGCTGGAGCGGGCCGAGGCGGAACTCGCCGCGTACAGCTCGGGCGCGGCCGGCACGGTCACGGTCGCCGCGTTCGCGACCGGTATCGCACAGGTCGTAGCACCCGCGGTGTCCCGTCTCGCACTCCTCGCACCCGGCATCCGCCTCCGTGTCCAGGACGCCGAGGGCGACGCCAGTCTGCCGATGGTGCTGGACCGGCAGGTGGATGTGGCGGTCGCCGTCGAGTACCGCGGGGCCCCGCCCGCCGACGACCCGCGCCTGACCCATCTCCCGCTCTACGCCGAGCCGTTCGACGCGGTCGTCCCGCTCACCCACCGCCTCGCCGACGCCGACGAGGTCCCCCTCGCCGAACTGGCCAAGGACCCGTGGATCGGCCCCTACCCCGGCAACCCCTGCCACGAGGTCGTCGTCCTGGCCTGTGAGAACGCCGGATTCCAGCCCCGCCTCGAACACTCCTCGGACGACTTCCGCGCCGTGGTCGCCCTCGCCTCGGCCGACGCGGGCGTGGCCCTCGTCCCCCGCTCGGCGCTGCGCGGCATGGACCTGACGGGAGTGGTCGTCCGGCCGGTCGACGGGGTGGCCCCGACCCGCCGGGTCTTCGCCGCCGTACGACGGGGCACGGAGGAGCACCCGCTGATCCGGCCGGTACTGGACGCGCTGGAAGAGGTTGCGCGGACGTAATCTCGTTGTTTCATATCTGGGATACCGTCCCGGATGTGAAACCGGAGGAAACGGGGGCCGCTCCAGACCCCATGGACGTCCGACTCGGTGCCCGGCTCGCCGAGCTGCGGGCCGAACGCGGCTGGTCCCTGGGGGAGTTGGCGGAGCGCAGCGGGGTCAGCCGTTCGACCCTGTCCCGCGCCGAACGCGCCGAGATCAGCCCCACCGCCTCCCTCCTCAACCGCCTGTGCGGCGTCTACGGCCGCACCATGTCCCAACTCCTCAGCGAGGTGGAGGCCGAACCCGCCCTGCTGGTCCGCGCCGCCGAGCAACCCGTGTGGGAGGACCGCACCTCCGGTTTCGTACGACGATCCGTGTCGCCCCCGCACACGGGGCTGCGCGGCGAACTCGTCGAGGGGCGGCTCCGTGTGGGCGCCGACCTCGCCTACGACCGGCCGCCCGTGCCCGGCCTGGAACAGCACATCTGGGTCCTGGAGGGTGCCCTCGACGTGACGGCCCAGGACACCGAGCACCATCTGGACGCCGGTGACTGCCTGCGGTTGCGGGTGTGGGGGCCGACGCGGTTCCGGTGCTCGGGGTCCGACGACGTGCGCTACGTACTGGCGGTGGTGTTGCCGTGAAGGTGAAGACGACGGTGCGGGTCCTGGACACACCTCAACTGCTCGCGTCCGTCGACGAGTTGGCGGACCTGTTGACCGATTCCGTGGACGACGGTGCCTCGATCGGGTTCCTCGCGCCGCTCGATCGGGCGGCTGCCGTTGCCTGGTGGCGAGAGCGTGCCGACGGTGTGGCCGCCGGGCGGCTCGCCGTGTGGGCGGCGCTGCGCGGTGACCGGGTCGTCGGCACGGTGAGCCTGGCCTTCCCCGACAAGCCCAACAGCCGCCACCGCGCCGAACTGGTCAAGCTGATGGTGCACCGGGAGGCCAGGGGATCGGGGCTCGGCCGCCGACTCCTGACCGTCGCCGAGGACGCGGCCGTCGCCGCCGGCATCACGCTCCTCCACCTGGACACCGAGACCGACAGTCCCGCCGAACACCTGTACCGCTCGGCCGGCTGGACCCGGGCCGGCGTGATCCCGGACTACGCGGCGAGCCCGGCCGGGGTGCTGCGGCCGACGACGCTCTACTACAAGCGCGTGGGGGAGGGAGGGGCAGCGGGCGTGGGGGCGGTTGCGGGGGCGGACGCCGGGGTGGTTGCGGGGGCAGGCGCCGAAGCGGACCTGGAGACAGGCGCTCTCACCAGGTGATTGTCAGTGGCAGCCGCTATCTTGCGACGCATGCCGGATGCCGAAGACGTACGCCGTATCGCCCTCTCCCTCCCGGACACGACGGAGAAGATCGCCTGGAACATGCCCACATTCCGGGTAGCCGGGAAGATGTTCGTCACCGTGCCCGAGGAGGAGACCTCCATCGCGGTGCGCTGCCCCAAGGAGGAGCGCGACGAACTGGTCCTGGCGGAGCCGGAGAAGTTCTGGGTCGCCGACCACGAGGCGGGCTTCGCCTGGGTCCGGGCCCGCCTCTCCGCGCTGGACAGCGAGGACGAACTCCGCGACATCCTCGCCGACTCCTGGCGCCAGGCGGCCCCGCCCCGACTCCTGGACGCCTACCCCGAGTTGGGCCTCCCGTCCGGGTCCGGCGACTGAAATTCCCTCGGGCGTTGTCAGTGGTGCGTGGCATCATCCGGAAGCGGGAGTGGGAGCCGGGCCGGAGGGGGATCCGGCTCCCACCTGAGCGGGAGTTCATGAGCACTGGCGGGGCGCTACGGGGGCGGCGGTCGGGGGAGGGAGCGGTGGGGGATGACTACCGGGACGTCGTCGGATTCGGCATGCGAGGGGACGGAGAGCGGGTCGGAGGTGAAGTCGGCCGGGGTGGTCGGCGGAGGAGATGGCGACGGTGATGACATCGTTGCCGGAGGGGTCCCCGGAGGGGTCGCGGGGTCGGTGAAGCGGGGCGGAGAAGGTGGTGAACGGCCCGTCTGGTCACGGGACTTCGCGCTGTTCTTCGTGGCCCGCGCCGTCGCCCGGCTCGGCGACACCATGCTGCCCGTGGCCCTCGCTGCCGGCCTCCTGGAACACGGGTACGGCGCGGGCGCGGTAGGCCTCGCCATGGCCTCAACGGCCGCCGCCTTCGCGGGACTTGTCGTCTTCGGCGGCGTGATCGCCGACCGGTTCAGCACCCGCAAGCTGATGATCGGCTCCGACCTGGTGCGCCTCGGCACCCAGTCTCTCGCCGCAGCACTCTTCTTCACCGGCCATGTCGTGCTCTGGGAGATCTGCGCGATCGGCTTCGTCAACGGCGTGGCGGGCGCGGTGTTCCAGCCCGGCGTCGCGAGTACGGTGCCGAGACTCGCCTCCGACATCCAGGGCGCGAACGGCGCGATACGCATCGCCGAGTCCGCCGCCCAGCTCGCGGGCCCGGCGGTGGCGGGTCTGCTCGTCGGATTCACCTCGCCCGGCGGCGTGTTCGCGGCCCACGCCGCCACCTACGCGGTGAGCGCCCTCTGCCTCCTGCTGCTCCGGCTGCCCCCGCTCGCGCCGGGCAGCCGTGAGCCCGGGCACGGATCGGGCGCCTTCAAGGCCGATCTGGTCGAGGGCTGGCGGGAGTTCAGATCACGCACATGGCTCTGGAGAGTCATCGCCGTGTGGTGCCTCTACATGATCGCCGTATGGGGCCCGACCGTTCCGCTCGTGGCGACGCAGGTGGTCCAACAGCACGGCCCGCGCGCCTACGGCCTGGTCAACTCGGCCCTCGGCGCGGGCACCGTCGTGGGCGGACTCCTCGCCCTGCGGCTCCGCCCCCGCCGTATGCTGCGCGCCGGTGCGATCGCCCTCTTCGCCTTCGCCGGCTTCCCGGCGACCGTCGGGGCGGGACTCGGCGTACCGGCCATGGCGGCCGGGGCTGCTGTCGCCGGGGTGGGGATGTCCTTCTGGGGCGTGATGTGGGCGACGAGTGTCCAGACCCAGGTCCCACCGGACGTCCTCAACCGCATCCACGCGTACGACGTGGCGGGCTCCCTCGCGATGATGCCCGTCGGTCAGGCACTGGCGGGCCCCGCCGCCGCTGCCCTCGGTGCCGACCATGTGCTCCTCGTCGCGGGCGCGATGAGCTTCGTGGTGCCGACGGCTCTGCTCCTGGTGCCTGCCATACGCGGGCTGATACGGGTCGACGCGATACCGGTCGGCCTGAGTGGCATGAGTACCCCGGGTGCTCCGAGCGATGCGGCGATACGTGAACGGGCGTGCCCGCAGGAGAGTTGACGGCGGGCGCGGGCGCGGGCGCGGGCGCGGGGGAGGGGCCGGGTGCGGGGACGCTGTCGTACGGCGCGGTCTCAGCCCCGCACCGTCACCGGCCCGCCTCCTCCTCCTACGAAGCCGTTGATCCGCTCGCGCAGCGTCCGCGCGTCGAGGCCGTGGGCGGTGAGGTGTTCGGCGGCGGTGCCGTAGCGCCGGAGCTCGGCCCGGCCGACGCCCAGGCCGAGCACACGGTGGGGTACGTCGGCGAGCGCGTCGTTCGCGGCGGTGGTCGACGTGCCCGTCAGATACGGCTCGACGAGGACGACGTCCGTCCCGGCATCCCACGTGGCGGCGCGCAACGCGTCCGCGTCGAAGGGCCGCACGGTCGTGGCGTACAGGACGGTGACGTCGACGCCCTCCGTCGCGGCGAGGACGGCGTCGAGCATCGGCCCGACGGCGACGACCACGCCGGAACGGCCCTCGCGGACGGTGCGGAAGCGCGCGCCGTCGACCGGGAGAGCCTCCGCGTTCGACTGGACGGACAGCCGTACGTACACCTTGTCGTCGCCCGCTGCGACCGCGTGCCGTAGCAGGGTCTCGGCCTCGTCCGGGTGGCCCGGCACGTGCACGGTCCAGCCGTCCAGGGTGTCGAGGAGGGCTACGTCGCCCGGAGCCATGTGCGTGAACCCGCCGGCGGGCCAGTCGAAGGAGGCCGCGGCGCTCACCAGTACCGCGCCGACGTCCTGGTGCCCGAGGTCCAGCTTGACCTGTTCGAAGGGCCGCTCGACGAGGAAACTCGCGAAGGTGTGCACGATCGGACGCATCCCGGTCAGAGCGAGTCCCGCGCCCGCCCCGACGAGGAGCTGCTCGCGGATGCCGACGTTGATCACCCGCTCGGGATGCCGGAGTTGGGCGTCCGCGAAGCCGTCCCTGCCGATCTCGGCGAGCACGACCGCGACCCGCGGGTCCTCGTCGAGCAGCCGGGAGACGACCGGGGCGAAACGGTCACGCATGGTGTCCATGGAGAGCCTTTCTCTATGTGCTGCCGATATGAGGGGATCAGGCGAATTTCGACTCCACCCGGGCCACGACCACATGCGGTCGGCCGGGGTGCGGCGCGGTGAAGGCGGCGTACAGCGCTTCGTGATCACGGCCGTCGACCGTCACCGCGGACCAGCCCGCGGCCTCGAAGCGGGCGGCGATACCGCCGGGCCGGGCGTGGCTCGCGGAGGAGTTGTCGACGACGACGGTGTGCAGGCGGTCCAGTCCGGCGGGCCCGGCGAAGGCGATGGCCTCGTGATTGCTGCCCTCGTCCAGCTCGGCGTCCCCGACCAGCACCCAGACCCGAGGTTCGGTACGCCCCTGAGCGCGCAGCCCCAGAGCCGTCCCGACGGCGATCGGCAGCCCGTGCCCCAGCGACCCGCTGCCGATCTCGGCGCCCGGCACCAGTACCCGGTCGGGGTGGTGCCCGAGCGGCGAGTCGTAGGAGCTGAAGTCCGGGAGCCACTCCACCGGACGAATCCCTTGGCGGCCAGCACGGCGTAGTACGCCATCGGCCCGTGCCCCTTGGACAGCAGGAACCGGTCCCGCTCGGGATCGTCCATGCGCTCCGGGCCGACCCGTAGCACCCGGTCGTAGAGGACCCACAGCGCGTCCAGCGTCGAGGTCGCCGCCGGACCGTGCTTCTCGTCGCCGGTCATCAGCCCCATGAGGTGGGACAGGTCGCCGTGTGTGTACGTGCGGCTGTGTTGTGTGGTTGTGGTCGTCATGCGGACGATCGTGCAACCTCAACCAAACTTCAGGTCAAGCGATGCGGGTGGAGTCGGCCGGGAGGTGACCCCTGGCCCCGAATAAAGGCGTGCGCGATCACCGACGTGAGTGCGGTATTGTTTCCATGCACGTTCAGCCAGGGGAAACCCCAGGTCAGACGGGCAGCGGGACGTGGCGCAGCTTGGTAGCGCACTTGACTGGGGGTCAAGGGGTCGCAGGTTCAAATCCTGTCGTCCCGACTTTTCGAAGTCGCAGGTCGGAGGCCGTTTCAGAGAGGATCTGAAGCGGCCTTTCGATCGTTCTTGGAGACCGGCTGGGGACCAGCCCATTTGTACGGGCCCGAAGCGCACCTTCACTCGGTTAAAGTGCGGCACCATGGCCCCGGTCGGCATGGGCGCGGTCGATGTCAAGGCGTGGGGGCAGGGCAGACGCCCACGGACGCGACCGCGGTCTTCCCCGCAGACGCCGTTCCCGCCTCGAGTGTCGGCAGCGCATCCCCGGTACGGACTGCCCCACTTCAGGAGGCTCCACCACCAGCTACACCTATGACAGCGCCGACCGTCAGGTCGACAGCGGCTACACCTACGACGCCTTCGGCCGCACCACGGCCAAGCCGGGCAGTACCACTCTCGGCTCCTACGACAACGACCTGATCCAGCAGGAAACGGTCGGCTCCAAGCGGCAGACCTGGCAGCTCGACAGCACCCAGCGCATCCGCTCCTGGCACGTTGAGTCCAACAGCGGCGGTATCTGGACCACCACCGCTTCGAAGGCCAACCACTATGACTGCGGGTGCGAACTGGGCAGCGCGGCCTGCAACTCGGCGACATCCACGGCGACATCACCGTTCAGCTCCGGCTGGACACCGGCAAGGCGCCTACCGTCCAGGACACCGACGAGTACGGCGACACGCGCGCCGGCGGTACGTCTGCGCGTCACCACTGGCTCGGAGCTCAGCAGCGGGCCGGTGAGACGCTGTCCGGGCCGGCCCTGATGGGTGCGCGGGTCTACGGCTCGTCCACCGGCCGCTTCCTGCAACTCGACCCGGTCGTCGACGGCGGTGCGAACGCCTACGGCCACCCGTCGGACCCGATCAACATGTACGACCTGAACGGGAGTGGTGATCCCGGTCGAAGTGGAAGAAGTTCGGTCATCCGGATCGCCGGCATTCGTCGATTCGTGAGCTACGTACGGGCCATGAGGCGGGGCAAGAAGGTCCAGGGCGCGATTCGCCATGCGGCGGCCGTCATTCTCGGCTACGGGGGGACCAAGGCCGCATGTAAGGGAATCTGACCGCATGTGGCGCCCTGGGTCCATTCCGGGGCGCCACACCCAGACAACAACCCGCGGAACCATTACAGAAAGTCGGATCACCGTGTACGCAACGGAATTGGCCTCCAGCGCCGATGCCGTCTTGGCCGTCTCGGTCGGTTGTCTTCTGCTCGCCGCCCCAGTCATCGCCTACGAGCCCATCGCCAGGGAGCGGATCGCGCACTCCAGACGATCCGCGAGTCGCAACGGTCCAGTCGGCGACGAGCGAGGTCTGCCCCGGACCGTGCTGTTCGGCGGCGTCGCGGTTCTGATCGGCCACACCATGGGATCGGCCGCTCAGAACCGGTGGACGCTCCCCTGGGATCTCGCACTCGAAGTTCTGGTTTACGCCTCGGCGTTGCAGCTCTTCGAATTCGCGGCGAAAGGGCGCGATCCCCGGGGAGCGTTCACCGACTCGTCGACTCGCAGTCGCGGGGCTCGTGCTCGACTGACGACCATAATTCGTTCTGCCCGGGCCGGGGTCCCCTCGGCGCGAGCAGGCTGACGAGAGTCGTTCCGGCGATCTCGTCGCGCTGGGCTGTGGCGCGGTCGCCGGCCCTCTGCCGACTCACGCGAAGGTGGGGTCGGGGCAGCCTATTCGGGGACGGTGGGGGACCGGCGCCGCACGCCTGGTGGTGACGGAGGCGCTGGCGCCCGCCCGGCCCCCCGCGGGGGCCGGCGGCAGCCCCCCCCCCGCGCCCGGCGGTGCCGGGTCCCTCAGCACACGGTGATTGGAAAGATTTAGGGTGGCCAAGCC
>NZ_JBHXME010000274.1:0-8220 GCF_042721125.1 Streptomyces sp. NPDC058469 | reverse complement strand
CCCCCCCCCCCCCCCCCCCCCCGCCACCCCCCTCCCCAGGACGGTGGGGAGGGGGAGAACTGGAGTGGGGGGACGGGGAGTTGAGCGGTGTGCAAGTGAGCGTCAGGCGTTGACGGCCGGGATGATCTTCGATCCGTAGGCGTCGATCGTCGCTTCCTGCGCGTCGTGCATGTCGTAGACGGCGAACTGGTCGACGCCCAGCTCGCGCAGGGCGTTGAGCTTCTCGATCTGCTTCTCGGCCGATCCGATGACGCAGAACCGGTCGACGATCTCGTCGGGCACGAAGGCGGTGTCGGGGTTGTCGGAGCGACCGTGGTGCGAATAGTCGTACCCCTCACGGGCCTTGATGTAGTCCGTGAGTTCCTCGGGTACGGCGGCGGAGTGCTCGCCGTACTTGGAGACGAGGTCGGCGACGTGGTTGCCGACCATGCCGCCGAACCAGCGGCACTGGTCGCGGGCGTGGGCGAGCGCCTCGGGTGAGTCGTCCTCGGTGACGTAGGCCGGGGCGGCGACGCAGATCTTGACCTCGGAGGGGTCACGGCCGGCTGCTACGGCCGCGTCCTTCACCGCCTTGACCATGTACTCGGTGAGATAGAGGTCCGAGAGCTGGAGGATGAAGCCGTCGGCCTCCTCGCCGGTCATCTTCAGGGCCTTGGGGCCGTACGCGGCCATCCAGACCGGGAGTTGGGCGTCCTCCTTGGCCCAGGGGAACTTGATGACCGTGCCGCCGAGGTCCGCCTCCTGGCCGGAGCCGAGCGCCCTGATCACCTTCATGGCCTCGCTGATCCGGGCCAGCGTGTTCGGGGTGCGGCCCGCGACGCGCATCGCGGAGTCGCCGCGGCCGATGCCGCAGACCGTGCGGTTGCCGAACATGTCGTTCAGGGTGGCGAAGGTGGAGGCGGTGACCTCCCAGGTACGGGTGCCCGGGTTGGTGACCATCGGGCCGACCGTCAGCTTCGTGGTGTTGGCCAGGATCTGACTGTAGATCACGAACGGCTCCTGCCACAGCACGGCGGAGTCGAAGGTCCAGCCGTAGGTGAAGCCGTTGCGCTCGGCGCGCTTCATCAGGCTGATGACCCGCGAGGCCGGCGGGTCGGTCTGCAGGACGAGTCCGAAGTCCATGTGCGCCACTCCTAGTTGAGGTACTGACTGGTGGAGCGCGGGGTGTAGACGCCGTGGCCCGCGTGCCCGGTGTACTCCCGCTCGGTGATGACGAGTTCGCCGCGCGAGAGGACGGTCTCGACGCGGCCGGTGAGGCGCTTGCCCTCGTACGCCGAGTAGTCGACGTTCATGTGGTGGGTCTCGGCGGAGACGGTCTGCTCGGCGTGCGGGTCGTAGATGACGACGTCGGCGTCGGCGCCCGGGGCGATGGTGCCCTTCTTCGGGTAGAGGCCGAACATCCGCGCCGGGGAGGCACAGGCGATCTCGATCCAGCGGCGGCGGCTGATGTGCCCGTCGACGACGCCCTGGTGGAGCAGGTCCATGCGGTTCTCGACGCCCGGCATGCCGTTGGGGATCTTCGAGAAGTCGCCCCGGCCCAGTTCCTTCTGGCCCACGAAGCAGAAGGGGCAGTGGTCGGTGGAGACGACCTGGAGGTCGTTGGTGCGCAGGCCCTGCCAGAGCTTGGCCTGGTGCTCCTTCGGCCGAAGAGGCGTACTGCACACGTACTTCGCGCCCTCGAAGTCGGGCTCGGCGAGGTTGTCCGTCGACAGGAACAGGTACTGCGGACAGGTCTCGCCGAAGACGGGGAGGCCCTCGTCGCGCGCCCGGGCGATCTCGGCGACCGCCTCCATCGCGGAGACGTGGACGACGTAGAGCGGGGCGCCGGCGACCTGCGCGAGCTTGATGGCGCGGTGGGTCGCCTCGGCTTCGAGGAGGGCCTTGCGGACCTCTCCGTGGTAGCGGGGGTCGGTCTCGCCGCGGGCCAGCGCCTGCTCCACGAGGACATCGATCGCGATGCCGTTCTCGGCGTGCATCATGATCAACCCGCCGTTGTCGGCGGCGCGTTGCATGGCGCGCAGGATCTGGCCGTCGTCGCTGTAGAAGACGCCCGGGTAGGCCATGAACTGCTTGAAGGAGGTGACGCCCTCCTGGACCAGCAGGTCCATCTCCTTGAGGGTGTTCTCGTTGACGTCGGAGACGATCATGTGGAAGCCGTAGTCGATGGCGCAGTTGCCCTCGGCCTTGGCGTGCCAGGCGTCGAGTCCCTCGCGGAGGGCGCCGCCGACGCTCTGGATGGCGAAGTCGACGATGGTGGTCGTACCGCCCCAGGCGGCGGCCCGGGTGCCGGTCTCGAAGGTGTCGGCGGCCTTGGTGCCGCCGAACGGCATCTCCATGTGGGTGTGGGCGTCGACCCCGCCCGGGATGACGTACTTCCCGGTGGCGTCGATGACCCGCTCGGCGGTCCAGCCCTCGGCGACGGTGGTGCCGGAGGTGGCGAGGGCGGCGATGCGGCCGTCCTCGATCAGGACGTCGGCGTGGAGTTCGTCGGACGCGGTGATGACTAGGCCGCCGCGGATGACGGTACGGGTGCTCATTTTGACTCCGCTGGGTTGTCGTCGGGTGCGGGTCGGTGGGGTCTGGTCGCGCCCTGCGGCGAAGCCGCTAATGGACGCTTCCCCGCGCCCCTTTGCGAAGAGCTGCGCCCTTCATCAAAGGGGCGTGGGGGCTTACTTGCTTACGGTGCGGTCAGCGGGCCGTATGCGTCCGGGCGGCGGTCGCGGTAGAACTGCCAGCGGTCGCGGACTTCGCGCAGCTTGGCCAAGTCCAGGTCGCGGACGACCAGTTCGGTCTCCTTGTCGCTGGCCACCTCGCCGACGAACTGGGCCTCCGGGTCGACGAAGTAGGTCGTGCCGTAGAAGTCGTTGTCGCCCAACTCCTCGACACCGACCCGGTTGATGGCGCCGACGAAGTACTCGTTGGCGGCAGCGGCGGCCGGCTGCTCCAGCTGCCACAGGTAGGCGGACAGGCCGCGCGAGGTCGCCGACGGGTTGAAGACGATCTCGGCACCCGCGAGGCCCAGCGCACGCCAGCCCTCCGGGAAGTGCCGGTCGTAGCAGATGTAGACGCCGATCTTGCCGACCTTGGTGTCGAAGATCGGCCAGCCGCTGTTGCCGGGACGGAAGTAGAACTTCTCCCAGAATCCCGGTACTTGGGGGATGTGGTGCTTGCGGTACTTGCCGAGGTAGGAGCCGTCCGCGTCGATCACGGCGGCCGTGTTGTAGAGGACGCCGGGCTGCTCCTCCTCGTACATCGGCAGGATCAGGACGATGCCGTGTTCCTTGGCGAGCGCCTGGAAGCGCTTGACGATCGGGCCGTCCGGGATCGCCTCGGCGTACTCGTAGAACGCCTTGTCCTGGACCTGGCAGAAGTACGGTCCGTAGAACAGCTCCTGGAAGCACAGGACTTGAGCACCCTGCGCGGCCGCGTCGCGGACCGCCTGCTCGTGGACCTGGATCATGGACTCCTTGTCGCCCGTCCAGGCTGTCTGGAACAGGGCGGCACGAATCACGGTGCTCATCGGGACCTCCGGTCGCTAGGTGTGCGAGGAGCCTAAGAAGTCCTGAAGTCCGGTTTGAGGTGCACGGTGTCACGTCTGCGAGCGCGCGGCGTTCCACGGTGTCACCCTGTCGTGGGCGCATGTTTCACCGCCGTTTTCCCAGGTAGTCCCATGTTTCACCCCTGTTGCGCGTCGTGCGCGAGGAGCGCGATGTGCACCGAGGCGGCCTGCTCGAAGTCGTCGAGGTCCACCCCGAGGCGCCCCTCTATGGCCTCCAGCCGGCGGTACAGCGCGGGCCGCGACACATGGTGGAGCTGCGCGGTGCGCGACTTGTTGCGGCCGGTGGCCAGATACGTCCGCAGTACGGCGAGCAGGTCCTCGTCGGCCGCGCACAGCAGACCGTCCAACTCCCGCTCGGCGAACGACTGCACCTGCGGGTCGTCCCTCAACAGCCGGATCAGGCCGCGCAGATGGACGTCCTTGAGGCGTACGACGGTGGGGAGGTCGAGGAGGTCCTTGGAGTCGGCCACGGCGTCGGCGACGTGCTGTGCCTCGCGCAGACCGGCGGGCACGTCGTCCCAGACGGTGCGCTGCCCGGCGGCGGCCACGACGGCCTTGAGGGCGCCTGACTCGGTCCGCAGCCGACTCGCGAAGTGCGCGGCAAGAGCGTCCGCGTCCTGGTCGCGGGGCAGGCTGAGCAGGACGGCGGTGACACCGTCGGCCAGTTCGGCGACTAGCCCGGGCAGCCCCAACAGCCGTAGAACCCGGTCGAGTTGGGCCGTGTCGCCGTCACGTACGACCATCGGCACGAAGGTGCGCCGGTTGACGGGCAGCCCGGCCGCACGTGCGCGGGGCAGGAGTTGCCGTGCGGGTACGACGCCGCTCACCAGGTCGGTCAGCAGGCTCTCCGCGGACTGTTCCTCCCAGGTGTGGGCGGAGCCGCCGAGCATGCGGTGCAGGACGAGGGCCTCGGCGGCGCGGTCGGCGAGAAGGCGTCCGGTCGCGGTGTCGCCCCGGTAGCCGCACAGCATGATCTGGCCCCACCGCTCGCCGCGTCCGCCCAGCTCGGCGCGGACCCAGCCGTCGCCCTCGCTGCCGCCGGCCTGCCGGGAGATGCGCTCCCAGTCGCGCAGCACGTCGTCGACGGCCGACCGCTCCCCCGCCGTGGCGAGGACGCGGTGGGCGAGGTTGGTGACGACGACGGGACAGGCGCTGTGCGAGGCGATCTCGTCGAGCAGGCTCTGCAGCGGGGCGCCCCCGGTGATGAGTCCGGTGAGCGCGGTCCGCACGGCCTCGGAGAGGCTGACGGCGGCGAACTTCCGCCGTACCAGCCGGGATTGGACCTCTTCCGTCAACTCGGCGAAGGGGAAGGGCCGGTGGAGCACCACCATGGGAAGCCCACACCGCTCGGCCGCGCGGCGCATCACGTCCGGCGGAGCGGGAAAGGCCCGTCCCAGGCCGAGTACGACGGCCGACGCCTCCGCGCGGTGCAGGGACTGGATGTACTCCGCCTGGGCGGCCTCGTCACCGGCAAGCAGAACGCCGGTGGTGAGGACCATCTCGCCGCCGGTGAGCATCACGCCGACGTCGGCGGCCTCGGCGACATGCACCCAGCGCACGGGCCGGTCGAGTTGGCTCGCGCCGGCCACCACCTCGGGTTCCCCGGCGAGGACCCGTTCCAGGCCGAGGACCTGGCGCACCGACAGGGCGGGCTCCAGGGGGTCCAGGGTGGTGGCCATAGCGATGTTCCCTTGCTCGTACTGCTACTGCGTGCTCCTCAGAGCCCGTTCGAGGATCGCGGCGCCCTCCTCGGCCTCCGCGACGGTCAGGGACAGCGGCGGGGCGATGCGCAGGGCGCTGGTGTTGTGCCCGCCGCCCTTGCCGATCAACAGGCCGCCCTCGCGGGCCGCTTCGAGTACGGCGGACGCCGCGTCCGGGTCAGCCTCGTCGGTGCCCGGTTTCACCAGCTCGACGCCGATCATCAGTCCGCGCCCGCGCACTTCCCGTACGCCGGGATGCTGGGCGGCGACGGCCCGCAGCCGTTCGATGAGGAGGCCGCCGACGCGGCGGGCGTTGCCCTGGAGGTCGTGCTCCAGCAGATAGGTGAGGTTGGCGAGGCCGGCCGCCATGGTGATCTGGGTGCCGCCGAAGGTCGAAATGCTGTTGGAGTCGAGGCAGTTCATGATCTCGGCGCGGGCGACGACACCGCCGATGGACATGCCGTTGCCGATGCCCTTGGCGAAGGTGAGGATGTCCGGCGGACCGTTCTCCGCGTGCGCCTGCCAGCCCCAGAAGTGGTCACCGGTGCGGCCCCAGCCGGTCTGCACCTCGTCGGCGATCCACAACACCCCGCGCTCGGCGAGCACTTCGCGGAAGGCGGCGTACAGGCCGTCCGGCGGGGAGGTGAACCCGCCGACGCCCTGGACGGGTTCGGCGATCAGGGCGGCGGGCGGGCGGACGTGACCGAGCAGATCCTTCAGGTCCTCGACGCAGGCCGCGATGAACTCGGCGTCGTTCAGGTCGGCGTAGGGACCGCGCGTGCGCACACCCCCGTGGACGTACAGCGTCTGGAGCGGGGACAGCGAGGTCGGGGACCAGCCGCGGTTGCCGGTGATGCCGACCGAGCTGAAGGAGCGGCCGTGGTAGCTGTTGCGCATGGCCAGGATCTGGTTGCTCTTGCGGTACGACGTCGCCAGCATCAGGGCGGTGTCGTTGGCCTCGGTGCCCGAGGTGGTGAAGAAGACGCGGGCGTCGGGGATGCCCGACAACTGGGCGACGCGTTCGGCGAGTTCGACCATCGGCCGGTTGAGGTAGAGCGTGGACGAGTGGATGATCCGCCCGGCCTGCTCGCTCACCGCCTTGGTGACCTCGGGAAGCGCGTGCGCGGTCATGGTGGTGAGGATGCCGCCGAAGAAGTCGAGGTACTTGTTGCCCTCGGCGTCCCAGACGTGCCGGCCCTCGCCGTGCGTGATCTCCAACGGGTCTTGGTAGTACAGGGCGAGCCAGTCGGGGAGCACGTCCCGGTGGCGTCCCAGCAGGTCCTTGGTCACGGCTGCACCAACCCTTCGTAGGCGTCGGGACGCCGGTCGCGGTAGAACGCCCACTGCTGGCGGACTTCCTCGATCAGCCCGAAGTCCAGGTCGCGGACGACGAGTTCCTCGTCCTTGTCGCCGGCGACGTCACCGACGAACTGGCCCCGCGGGTTGACGAAGTACGACGTCCCGTAAAAGTCGTTGTCCCCGTACTCCTCCTGTCCCACACGGTTGATCGCGGCGATGAAGTACTCGTTGGCGACGGCGGCGGCCGGCTGCTCCAACTGCCAGAGGTAGGCGGAGAGTCCGCGCGAGGTGGCGGACGGGTTGTAGACCAACTGCGCTCCGTTGAGCCCGAGTTGACGCCAGCCTTCCGGGAAGTGCCGGTCGTAGCAGATGTAGACACCGACCTTGCCGACGGCGGTGTCGAAGACGGGCCAGCCGGCGTTGCCCGGCCTGAAGTAGTACTTCTCCCAGAAGCCCTTGACCTGGGGGATGTGGTGCTTGCGGTACTTGCCGAGGAAGGTGCCGTCGGCGTCGATCACGGCCGCGGTGTTGTAGTAGAAGCCGTCCTGCTCGATCTCGAAGACCGGGACGACGATCACCATGCCGGTCTCGCGCGCGAGCTGTTGCATACGACGCACGGTCGGCCCGTCGGGCACCGGCTCGGCCCAGCTGTAGTGCTCGGGTTCCTGGACCTGACAGAAATAGGGGGCGTTGAACACTTCCTGGAACCCGATGATCTTGGCACCCTGGCGGGCCGCCTCGCGGGCGTGTTCCTCGTGTTTCGCCACCATGGACTCGGTGTCGCCGGTCCAGGTGGCCTGGACCAGAGCGGCGCGTACGACGTTGGCCATGAGCTGCTCCTTCGACGGGACGCCAGAGCCTCTACGCCCGTAGACAAAGGCTGTAGAGGGATGAACGTAAGCCTCCGGAGGAGCCTTGCCAAGACCATCGTCGTTAACCCGCGGAGTCGATCCTGTTTCACCCTCCGGTGGGTGAGCCGCTGCGCCGGGTAGCCGGGGTCCGACCGCGCGCTAGGCGCTGAAGCCCGCCACCCGTAGGGCGTGGACCAGGTCCCAGTGGCATTCGTCCGAGGCGCCCTGGGCGGCCTCCAGGAGGAGCGGGACGAGCTGCTGGGGGTCGGCCGCGACGCTGCGGGCCGCCTCCTCGGGGGTGCGGACCCGGACGTAGGCGTCGAGGAGGGCGTGGATCTCGCGGCGGCGGCCCTCGGCGGCCAGCGCGAGCACGGCCTCGCCTATCTCGTCTGCGGGACGGGCCACGCCCTGTCGCAGGATCTGGTCGCCGTCCGTCGTACGGCCCGCCGCGACCAGCGCGTCCGCCGCGCCGACCAGCCGGTCGGCGGGCAGCGAGGCGGCCTCCCACAGCAGCGTCGCCCAGTCCGCGCCGAGCCCGGCGCGCTGCAGCTCGGCCGCGAGCAGCGGGAAGCGCGCGGCGGGCCAGTACGCGGCCTCGACGAGCAGCGCGTGCGCCTCGCCGCTACGGCCCTCGCGCCGCAGCCCCACGAGCCGCTGAACGGTCTCCACGGTCCCCTGCCGCGCCTCCGCGTCCAACGGCTCCCGCTTCGGCTGCGCCCGCTCGACCGGCCGACGCGGAAGCCGCCCTCTCCGGGATCTCCGGCACCGAGGTCGGCGAGCTCGACCTCGCCGACCTGACGAGTGTCGAGAC
>NZ_JBHXME010000273.1:0-8279 GCF_042721125.1 Streptomyces sp. NPDC058469 | reverse complement strand
GCCGTTCCCGGCCTGGAACCGTCCTATCCGGCCGAAGCCGATGGGGGGGCCGGTCAGTCGGCGAGGCCGGCGGTCTGTTCCGTCTGTTCGGCTTGTCCGGCCTGGACGGCGTGCGGCTTGGCGGGCTGCTTGAGTCCGCGCGGCATGAGGAATGCCGTGACGGCGGCGCCCACCACCGCGACGATCCCGCTGGTGATCGCCGCGGCATGGAGGCCGGAACCGAAGGCGTCGACGGCCTTGGCCGCGAGGCCGGTGTCGCCGATCCTGGCGGTGGTGGCCAGTGCGCTGCCGAGCGAGTCGTGGACGTTCGACCGGTCGGCCGGGCTCAGCGCGTCGAGGGACGGCAGCGCTCCCTGGTAGGCCGAGGTCATCGCCGTGCCGAGGATCGCGACGCCGACCGCGCCGCCGACCTGGAGCGCGGTGTCGTTGACCGCCGAGGCGGTCCCTGCCTGGTTCTCGGGGGCGTTGGCGAGGATGCCGTCGACCGACGGCGGGATGGACAGGCCGATGCCGAAGCCCATGACGCCGAGGCTGATGAGGACGGTCGTCTCGGCGTCGACGTCGGCGGTCGCCAGGGCGAACGCGCCCGCCCCGATGAGCAGCATCCCCAGGATGATGGTGGCCTTGTCACCGATCATCTTTACGACGTTCGGAGCCAGCGGCGACGAGATGACCAGCGTGATGATCGCCAGCATGCGGACGCCGGAGGCGAGCGGGTCGTGGGCCCGGGCGATCTGGAAGTACTGGGTGAGCACGAAGAGGCTGCCGAACAGCGCGAACGCCTGGCAGGACAGGGCGGCGGCGGAGCCGCTGAACCGCCGGTTGGCGAAGAGCGACAGCGGCAGCATCGGGTGGGCCGTGCGGGCCTCCCAGGCGACGAACCCGCACAGGAGTACCACCCCGCCGATCAGCGAGGCGAGGGTGGTGGCGCTGCCCCAGCCGTCCGCCGGAGCCTCGATAAGCCCGTAGACGAGCAGCACCAGGCCGCCGACCGCCAGGAACGCGCCGATGAGGTCGAGCGTGATGGCCTTCGGCGCACGCCAGGACGGGATGAGTACGAAGCCGCCGATCAGGGCGAGCCCGACGACCGGGACGTTGATCAGGAAGATCGAGCCCCACCAGTAGTGGTTGAGCAGCAGGCCGCCGATGACGGGGCCGAGCGGGATGCCGATCCCGGCGGCGCCGGACCACACGCCGATCGCCTTGGCCCGCTCCTCGGGCGGGAAGACCTGCTTGATGATGGCGAGGGTGGCGGGCATGACCATCGCCGAGCCGAGCCCCATGCCGGCCCGGAACGTGATGAGGGTGCCGGGGCCGCTCGCGAAGGCGGCGGCGACGGAGAAGCCGAGGATGAGGACGAGCCCCCCCAGCAGCATGATCTTGTGGCCGAAGCGGTCCCCGAGGGTTCCCGCGAGCAGCAGCAGCCCGCCGAAGGTCAGGGTGTAGGCGTCGACCGACCACTGCATCTGGCCGACGGTGGCCCCGAGATCCTCTTGGATCTTCGGCACCGCCATCGCGATGACCAGGGCGTCGAGTCCGCTGATCACTAAGCAGAGGCTCAGTACGGCGAGGATCGCCCAGCGCCGTTTGTGAACGGTAGCGGCATCCATGAGGGGTGTCTCCTTGAGAGAGGAAGCGCCGGTCAGTGGACCGGCGTTGCCACCGGGGGCAGCCCGAGCCCGAGCCCGAGCACGGTCAGCTCCACCATCTGGTGGAGCCTGCGGTGCAGTGATTCGGCCGGGGCGTCGGCCTGGCTGATGCCGACGACGGTGTCGAGAAGGAGGTCGGCGCAGTCGCGCGCCGAGATGACCCTGCCGAGTTGAGCGAGCTCGGCGGACGACGCCGCGAGCTGCTCCTCGATCAGGTCGGCAAAGCGGATCTTGAAGGAGACCATCAGGTCGGCCGCGACGAGCCCGGCCTCGGTGAGCAGCTCGGTCCGGAACTCGGCGTTGACCGAGCCCACGACGAGTTCGAGCTTGACCGACAGGGCCGCGTACACCCTGTCGGCCAGGGTGGTCTGCCTGGCCGCGGCGTCCCGGGCGGTGTCCAGCACGCCGTCGAGCATGCGAGCCCCCATCGCGCGGAAAATGTCCTCCCGCCCGCTGAAGTGCTGATAGAGCGCCGGTCGCGAGATGCCCGCGGCCTGCGCGATCAGCTCCATGGAGGCCCTGCGGTAGCCGTAATGGCCGAAGACCTTCAAGGCGGCGGTGAGGATCTCGTCACGCCGATCCTCAGGCGTCTTCCTCGATGTCATGCTGACACTATGACGTCAGGGTGTCAGAGTGTCAACCGCCTGGATGGGCTGCGGCACCCGGAGGCCCCGCAGCCCGCCGTCGATGACGTGGGCGGTCCCCGTCGTGGCCGCTGAGAGCGGTCCCGACAGGTGGCAGATCGCCTCGGCGACCTCGTCCGCGGTGATGAGCCGACCGTTGGGCTGCCGCGCGTGGACGGCTTTCAACGCGGCCTCCGGGTCGGGCGCGGCGGCGAGTTCCCGCCGCACCCACGGGGTGTCGACCGGGCCCGGCGCGACGCAGTTGACGCGCACGCCCTCGCCGAGCAGGTCGGCCGCCATCGACAGGGTCAGCGAGTACAGCGCGCCCTTGGACGAGCCGTAGACCGCCCCGCCCGGCATCCCCACCAGCGCCGTGATCGAGCAGGTGTTGACGATCGCCGGATTCCGCCCGGCCCTCGCCGATTCGCGCAGCCACGGCATGGCCGCCCTGCTGACCCGGACCGTTCCGAGGACGTTCACCTCGAACACCCGCCGCCACTCGTCCAGCCCGTTGGCCTCGAACGAGCCGCGAGCCAGCAGCCCGGCATGGTTGACCAGTACGTCGATGCCGCCGAGTCGCTCGGCCGCCGCCGCGACCACCTCGGCGATCCCGTCATCGGAGATGTCGCCCCACAGGCCGGTCAGCGGGCCGTCGACGGCGGACGGGTCCAGGTCGACG
This sequence comes from Streptomyces sp. NPDC058469, assembly GCF_042721125.1. Lineage (NCBI taxonomy): Bacteria > Bacillati > Actinomycetota > Actinomycetes > Kitasatosporales > Streptomycetaceae > Streptomyces > Streptomyces sp. NPDC058469. The sequence continues at coordinate 5,328 of NZ_JBHXME010000273.1, read as the reverse complement.
CAGACCACGGACGCGCCGCGGGCGGCGAGCATCCGGGCCGTCGCCAGTCCGATCCCCGAGCCCCCGCCGGTCACCACGGCGGACAGGCCGGTGAACGGTGCGACGGGGTCCACCGGCCTCGGGGCCGTCATGAGGTCCGCCGGCCCTTCACCGGGAAGCTGCCGAATATCCCCGCCTTGGTCTTGCCGTTCATCTCGTCGCCCTCGACCTCGACGGTGAATGTGAGGGTGATCTTCATCGGCTTGCGGACCTTGACCTTCCACGAGGCGGTCGCGCCGTCCATCGCGCCCCCGATGATCTCGGGGTCGATCTCACGGCCTTCCGCGGTCCCGGTGCCGGTCAGCTCCGATCCCGCGGCTTTCAGATCGAAGTCGAACTCCTGCTGTCCCATCGCGCTGTCGAGAGTCAGATGCCACGTTCCGTCGACGCCCATATTCGCTCCCTGTCCGTGTGAATTACTGCGCTCCGGCCAGGAGCGTAGATCGGCGAATTGACGTCCCAGAAGCCCCTACCGCCCCCTAGCCGGGCCGGCCACCCTGCGGAAATGGGGTCGGTAGGGGTTTCTACCCCTGCAGCGGGATGCGAGCGTGGTCCACGTTCGAACCTTGGTGTCTATGAAGATCAAGAGGCGAAATGGAACAGCCGACAGCGTTCAACGTTCTTCGCGGTTCCTCGACCGCGGATCTGATTCTCGCTTCGGATTTCGCCGCCACGACGGGGCGGACCGTGGGCTCTTTCAGCGACCTGATCCCGAGGCTCAAGACGGGCTACGCGGTCTGGGAGACCCGGCCGCCCGCGCCCGGCGACAGGTCCGCCGACGACCATCTGGACCGGTGGGCCGCCGACGTCCGCGCGTCCGGCCTGACCGTCCGGGCGGTCCTGGGGTACTGCGTCGGCAGCGTGTTCGGCGCCGGGCTGGTCGAGCGGGTGTCGGCCTGGCAGGAGCCGCCGATGCTGATCGTTTTCGACCCTGAGGTGCCGCACCCCGCGCTGCTGCACCGCCACTACCTGGACGCCGTCACCGCGCTCGCAGGGTTCATGACCGCCGCGCAGGTCGAGCCGGCCCGCCGCGAGGGCGACGTCGCGCTCGCGGAGAAGCTCGCGATGACGGAACTGGCCAAAGTGCTCAGCGATCTCGTCGTCGCGCACGGAGAGCCGGCCCTCTCCGGGATCGGCCTGGCCGCCGACCGGTCGGCCGAACTGCTCGGCGGGTTCCGCGCCTTCCTGTCCTACCTGGTGTCGGCGGCCGAACTCGACCCGAGCCGCGGCTGGGCCGCGGCGACCGCGATCACCTCGGCCACCGAGCACAACGGCCTGAACACCCTGCCCGCCGACCGGCGCGAGGGCGCCGTCGCTCGGGAGATCCGATTCGACCTGCCGCACCCCGAACTGCTGCGCGACCCCGATGTCGCCGCCGCCGTCGAGGGTCTGCTGACCGAAAGGGAGCGATGACCGGCACCGCGCAGGCCGAGGCCACGGCCTCGGTCAAGCAAGAGGCGCTCTGGCTGCTGGACCGCATGGTCCCGGACGGAGTGCCGAACAATCTCGCGTTCGCGTTCCGCACCGATGGCCGGCTGCTGCCCGCCGCCGTCGGCGACGCGCTGACCGCCCTGATCCAGCGGCACGAGTCCCTGCGGACCGTGTACCGGGCGGAGGGGGCGGCCCTCGTCCGGACGGTCCTGGCCGGCGCGGTGCGGGCCCCGGAGGTCACCCGGATCGCCTCGGCGGGCGGCGTCCCCGAGGAGGAGCTGGCGCCGTTCGTCGCCGAGCCGTTCGCGTTCGCGGGCGAGCCGCTGATCCGCGCAGCCGTCCTCTCCGGCGAGCACGCCGACGTCCTGTGCTTCGTCGTCCACCACCTCGTCTTCGACGCCACGTCGATCCCGGTGTTCGTCGAGGAGTTCGCCGCCGCCTACACCGCGCTCGCCGCGGGCAGGCCGATCCCGTCCGACCTGGCCGCGGTGGTCCCCGCACTGCAGGACCCGCCCGTCACCGCGGAGAGCGAGCGGTACTGGGACGAGCGCCTCGCCGGGCTGGTGGCCGGCCCCGCCGACCTGTGGTGCGGCCGCTCGGACGTGCCCGCGCCGACCCTGGCGGGCGACCATCTTCTGCGCGCCCTGCCGGAACCGGTCATCGCGGCCGTCCGGCGGATCCAGCGCACGGTCCGCGCCCCGCAGACGGTCGTCCTCCTCGCCGCCTACCTACTGCTGCTCGACGCGCACGGCGCCGGTCCCGACCTGGTGGTCGGCGTCCCGGCGAGCACCCGACCGAGGACCGACCCCCAGGCGATCGGCTACCACGTCAACGTGCTGCCGCTGCGGACCCGTGTCGACCGCGACGAGACCGTACGGGACTTCGTCCGCCGTGTCCGCGACCTCTACTTCGACGCCCTCGTGCACGCCGACGTCCCGGTGGACGAGCTGACCCGCCGTGCCGGGCGCTCCGGCGACTCCTGGCGGACCATGCTGTTCCAGCACGCCTTCAACCACGTGGAGGGTCTCGGCATCCCGGCGTTCGCCCTCGACGGGCTCAAGGCCGAGCCGCTGCACTTGGAGAACGGCTCCGCCAAGTTCGACCTCGAGATGTTCGTGATGTCGGCGCCCGACGCCGTCCGGATCCGGGCGGTCTACCGGACGGAGCTGTTCGACCGGGACGACGTCGACCTCATGCTGGACCGCTACGAACGGCTCCTGACGGCCCTCGACGCCGATCCCGGCGCGACCATCGGCTCGCTGAGGGCGTGGAGCGACCGCGACCACACCGTGATCGGCGCCGCGAACGCCACCGAGGCTGCCCCCGCGGACGGCGTGCTGGGCGCGATCCACGCCCGCGCCGTCCAGGATCCCGCCGCCCCCGCCGTCCTGGACGGCGACCGCACCGTCACCAGGGGCGGCCTCTGGGCGGGGGCGCTGGTCGTCCGCGACCTCCTGGAAGGGACGGGACCCGGCGACGTCGTCGCGGTCGCCGCTCCCCGCGGGCCGGAACTGGCCGCCGCCGTCCTCGGCGTCTGGCTGACCGGCGCCGCGTACCTTCCGATCGACCCCGACCATCCGGCGTCCCGGATCACCCACCAGCTGGCCGACTCCGGAGCGGGAACGCTCCTGTGGCACGGGCGCAAGCCCGCTGTCGAGGCCCCGGACGTCCGGGAGATCCCTGAGGTGCCCGGCGAGGGCGGCGTCCCCGTGGGCCCGGCCCCGGACGACGACCAGGCCGCGCTCGCCTACCTCATGTACACCTCGGGCTCCACCGGCAGGCCGAAGGGCACCCTGGTCGCACGGGCCGCGCTGGCGAACCTCGTCGCCCACTTCGCCGAGGAGCTCGGCGCGGACTCCGGGCACGCGATGGTGTGGCTGACCACGTTCGCGTTCGACATCTCGGGACTGGAGCTGTTCGTCCCGCTGGCCTCGGGCGGCCGCGTCATCGTCGCCCCCGACCGGGCGAGGGTCGACGGCGGAGTCCTCGCCGCGGTGATCGAGCGGCACGGCGCCCACGCCGTCCAGGCGACCCCCACGACCTGGCGGGCGGTCCTGGACGAGGCGGGCCCGGCACTGGGCGGCAGGCAGGTGCTGAGCGGCGGCGAGCCGCTGGCGCCCGAGCTGGCCAGGCGCCTGCTGGAGACCGGCTGCGAGCTGCACCACGTCTACGGCCCGACCGAGACGACGATCTGGTCGACGTCGGCGGTCGTGCCGGGGCCGATCGGCGCCAGGATGGACGTCGGGCGGCCGATCCGCGACACCCGCGTGCTGGTCCTCGACCCGCACGGCAGGCCGCTGCCGATCGGCGTGCGCGGCGAGCTGTGCATCGCCGGAGGCGGTCTCGCCGACGGCTACCACGGCCGCCCCGACCTGACCGCCGAGCGGTTCCCCGACGTTCCCGGGCTCGGCCGCCTCTACCGGACCGGGGACACCGCCTGCTGGCAGGCCGACGGGAGCCTCGTCCTGCTGGGCCGCGGCGACCGGCAGATCAAGCTGCGCGGCAACCGGATCGAGCTGGGTGAGATCGAGTCGATCCTGGCCGGGCATCCCGATCTGCGGTCGGTGGCCGTCGTCCTCGACGGCGATCCGACCGGCGACGGCCGGCTGGTCGCGTTCGTGACCGCCGCCGGGACGGCCCCGTCCCCCGACGAGCTGTGGCGCTGGGCCGGTGAGCGGCTGCCCCGCTCGATGGTCCCGGCCGAGTTCGCGGAGCTGGCGGAGTTTCCCAAGACCGCCAACGACAAGATCGACTATCCGGCGCTGACCCGCCTCCTGGCCGGCCGCGCCGTGCCCGCCGCCCGCTCGGGCGGCGAGCCTGCCGACAGCGACGAGCTCGTGACAGCCCTGCTGGGCATCTGGCGTGAGCTGCTCGACCTCCCCGACCCCGACGGCCACACCAACTTCTTCCTCAGCGGCGGGAACTCGCTGCAGGGCGCGCTGCTGGGACAGCGGGTCGAGGAGCTGACCGCTGTGACGCTGCCGCTCGCGGAGATCTTCGAACATCCGACGCCGCTGGCGCTCGCCGCCAGGATCTGTGGAGGAGGAGGCAGCCTGTGAAATACCAGGTCCTTGGTCCCATCAAGCTGGTCGACGCCGACACGGTGCACCTGGTCCAGGCCCAGAAGATGGGGACGGCGCTCGCGGCGCTGCTGGCGCAGGTGAACCAGGTCGTCTCGACCAAGCAGCTCATCGAGGAGATATGGGACGGGGACCCGCCGCTGCGTGCCGTTCCCGCCTTGCACGTCTACATCTCGCAGCTGCGCAAGCTCCTGCCCAGGCGCGGCGACGGGGAGAGCCCGATCGTCACGCAGGCGCCCGGCTACGTGCTGCGGGCCGCCCCCGAGGACATCGACTACCTGCTGTTCCAGGACCTCGTCCGGGTGGGCCGCGGCGAGCTGCGGCGGGATCGTTGCGAGGACGCGCTCGTGATGTTCGAGCAGGCTCTCGCGCTGTGGCGCGGCCCGATGCTCAGCGGGCTGCCGCTCGGGCCGACGGGCCGCGGCCTCGTGACCCGGGTCGAGGAGATCCGGGTGGAGTGCCTGGAGCGGCTCGTCGAGGCCAAGCTGATCCTGGGCGGCCATCGGGAGCTGGTCAGCTTCCTCTACGGCCTGATCAACGAGTATCCGCTGAACGAGGTCTTCTACGAGCAGCTGATGCGGGCGCTGTTCAGCTCTGGGCGGCGCGCCGACGCGCTGCGCGTCTACCGGAGCGCGTGGGACACCCTCGACCGGGAGCTCGGCCTCGAACCGGGGTCGGGGCTCCGCGAGGCGCAGCGGACGATCCTGGCCCGTGACTCGGGGCGGCTCCGCGTCGCCGGCTGAACTTTCTCGAAAGGCCGCGGGCCCGGGGAGTGATC
>NZ_JBHXME010000272.1:0-8412 GCF_042721125.1 Streptomyces sp. NPDC058469 | reverse complement strand
CGGGAGTGCCATCGGGCAACCTGGGGAAACCGTGGGCCGGAGTGCCGTCGGGGAGGCGGGGAGCGCCGTGCGCGGGGGCGCCGTCCGGCGCGCGTGGAACACCGCGAGCCGGTGTACCGTCCGGCAATCTCGGAAAACCGTGGGCCGGAGTGCCATCGGCCAACCGGGGAAACCCATGGGCCGGGGTGCCGTCCGGAAGCCGGGGAACCCCATGAGCCGGAGTGCCGTCCGCGAAACTTGGCGCACCCTGCGCGGGCCAGCCATCCGGCAGACGCGGAACCCCGCGCGCGGGAGTGCCATCAGGGAGACGCGGTCCTCCACCCGTAGGAACACCGCCGGAGAAACGCGGCGACCCCTGCACCGGGGTCCCATCAGGAAGGCGCGGCCCACCTTGAGCGGGCGGCTGACCCTGGAGACGCGGAATACCGTGAGCAGGGGTCCCTTCCGGAGAACGCGGCCCGCCTTGAGCGGAAGGCTGCCCCTGGAAACGCGGCACGCCCTGAACGGGAGTCCCGTCCGCGGAACGCGGGGCACCCTGCGCGGGCGGCGGCCCTTGGAAACGCGGTACGCCGTGAGCAGGGGCCCCCTCCGGAGAACGCGGCCCACCTTGAGCGGAAGGCTGCCCTTGGAAGCGCGGTACGCCGTGAGCGGGGGTGCCGTCCGGAAGGCGCGGCCCCCTTTGAGTGGGCGCCGCCTCCTGGAAGCGCGGCACGCCATGAGCCGGAGTCCCACCCGGGAAACCCGGTACGCCGTGAGCAGGGGTCCCGTCCGCAAGGCGCGGCCCTCTTTGAGCAGGCGCCGCACCCTGGGACCGCGGGACGCCCCGCGCAGTCGTGCCGTCGGCCATGCCCGGGCCCGGTATCCCGCGAGCCGGCGTGCCGTCCGAGAGGCTCGACGCCCCGTGCCCCGGATTCCCGCTCCCCGAAGGCTGCTGTTGGCCAGGTATCGCCCCAGGCCCAGAACCAGCAGAACCAGCCTGGCCCCCCTGCCCCTTCTGACGCCCACGAGTCCCCTGAGCGTCACGAGAAGCGTCCTGAGCGCCCGTTCCGCCCTTCCCCGCCCCTGTGCCTACGTCCGCGGCGTCACCCTTCGCAGGGGATCTACGGCGACTATGGCGTCCCACGTCGCCCCCTCAACTCCCCGCGTTCGTATCGTCGTTGCCATCGCCCCTGGCACCTGAACCCAATCCTGGTCCCGATCCCGCACCGCCGGCATCACTCACCGTACTCACCGAACCGCCGCCCCGGGACCCCCGCGCACCACCCCCGCCACCTCGGCCGAAACCATCCGCCTCACCCGCACGACGCCCCCGCACGGCACCGGCATCCGTACCGGTGTCCGCAGCGCTGTCGGCGCCGACTCCCGCCGGCTCTCCCCGCTCCCCGAACTCTCCCAACTCCCCCGCATCCGCGAGGAGTTCACGGAACGCCGCCGCCACCGTCTCCGGGTACTCCATCATCGCGACGTGCCCCGCGTCGGGCAGGGACAGCAGGCGGGAGTCGCGGAAGGCGCGGGCCGCTCGCTGGGCCATGCGGTAGCCGACCAGTTGGTCTCGGCCGCCGTAGACGAGGAGGGTGGGGGCGAGGACGCGTTCGGCCTGGCGCCACAGGCCGTGTTGGCCGCCCAAGGTGTACGCGTTGACGATGCCTCGTGAGGAACGGGCCATCGCGTCCCAGAAGTACGGCAGTTGGAGTCGTCGCTCCAACTCCTCGACCGCGTAGCGGAACGCCTCCGGTGTCACCAGGCCGGGATCGCCGTAGCAGAGGCCCAGGACGCCGCGGACGCGCTGTTCAGCCGTCCAGTCCCTGCTGATGCGGGTGAACAGGGACGCGATGCCCGGTACGCCCAGCAGCGCCGTAGGCATCGCCGAGCGCTGGACGCGGATCTCCGGCAGGGCCGGGGAGATCAGCGTGAGCGTGCGGACGAGGTCCGGGCGCACCGCGGCCACGCGGGTCGTGATCGCGCCACCCAGCGAGTTGCCGAAGAGGTGCACCGGGCCGCGCTCGGCCGCGTCGAGATAACGGATGACCGCGCGCGCGTGCCCGGTGACGGAGTAGTCGCCGTCGTCCGGTGGCGGGGAGTCGCCGAAGCCCGGCAGATCCAGGGCCTCACTGTCGACCAGGCCGTCGAACTCGGCCATGAGCTGCGACCAGTTCTGCGAGGAACCGCCCAGCCCGTGGACGTACAGAGCGGGCGGAAGTCCTTCGCGCACCGCTGTTCTCGACCGCACCGTCAGCGTGATCCCCGGCAGCCCGACCGACCTGAGCCGCTCCCCCTCGCCGACCCTGACGGGCGCCACTTTGGGGAGCACACTGGCGGCCGACACGGAAGGCAGCTCTGTCGAAGACATGCGGCAATGTTACGAGACGATCACGCAGTAGCTCGTGTGTTCGCCGTCACAAGCCCCACGGCAGCCCTACGGCGTCCGCCATGGCACCCCTGCCCGGTGTCTCCTAGGCTCGTAGACAGGGCACCCGTATCTACAAGCGCATGACGCACGACGTAAAGCGCACGACGTACCAGGAAGGGAGCCCGCCATGACCGTCGACCCCAGCGATCCGGAGACGTTCGAGGACGAGAGCGACACCCCGTTCGACGTCGAAGCCCTCGAGGACGACACCACCGACGAACAACCGACCGACGTCGACCCGGGCAAGGCCAACGAGGCCGACGTGGCGGAACAGGCCCGCATCGTCGCCCTCGACGAAGACGACTATCGGTGACAGCGACCGGCCCCCTTCAGTAGACGGACCGAGCCCCTTCAGTAAGAAGAAGCCACTTACCTCCGACTACCCGTGACCTCTACATCCCCTTCTATGAGCATTCGCACGGATTTCACCATCGTCCGGTACGTGAAATTCTGCGCTCGCACCGCGCACACCACGGTTACCGAAAAGTACGATGGCGACGCGGCGCTCACCGCATGAGGACGACATTTGGGAGGCGGCGTGACAGCCATCGAGCAGACAGAGGCGGCGCGCCCGCGGGGCACCCGCCTGCCGCGCCGTGCCCGACGGAACCAGCTGCTGGGCGCCGCCCAGGAGGTCTTCGTCGCGCAGGGCTACCACGCGGCCGCGATGGACGACATCGCCGAGCGCGCCGGCGTCAGCAAGCCGGTGCTCTACCAGCACTTCCCGGGCAAGCTCGACCTCTACCTCGCCCTCCTCGACCAGCACTGCGAGTCGCTGATCCAGGCGGTGCGGACCGCACTCGCGTCGACGTCGGACAACAAGCAGCGCGTCCGGGCGACGATGGACGCATACTTCGCCTACGTGGAGGACGACGGCGGCGCCTTCCGGCTGGTCTTCGAGTCGGACCTGACGAACGAGCCCGCCGTGCGCGAGCGCGTCGACAAGGTGACGAACGAGTGCGCCGAGGCGATCTGCGACGTCATCGCCGAGGACACCGGCCTGTCGCGGGCCGAGTCGATGCTGCTGGCCTCGGGTCTGGGCGGTCTCGCCCAGGTCGTCGCCCGCTCCTGGCTGCACAGCGACCGCAGCGTTCCGCGCGACCAGGCCGTCCAGCTGCTGGCCTCGCTGGCGTGGCGCGGCATCGCCGGTTTCCCGCTGCACGGGAGCGATCAGCACCACTGACGGCTGACGGAGAGCACGGCGGACGGCCGTATAACAGTCGTGCAGGCCATGGACGGCCGTTTGTTCCCGTGGACTGTTCGCTCTTGGCGTTCCGGCGCGGAACATCTACGTCCCCTCGCCGGGCTAATGTGTGCTGCGTACGGCGCGGAAGATCGCGCACTTTGCTGACCGTCGGAGGGACATAGCCGTGGAGGTCAAGATCGGCGTGCTGCACACGCCTCGCGAGATCGTTCTGGAGACCGGTCAGAGCGCCGAGGAGGTCGAGCAGGCCGTGGCCGAGGCGCTGACCGGCAAGGCGCCCCTGCTGAGCCTCGTGGACGAGCACGGCCGCAAGGTCCTGGTCCCCGCCGACCGGCTCGCCTATGTCGAGCTCGGCGAGGCGGCCCCGCGCAAGGTGGGCTTCGGCGCGCTGTAGTCGCGAACGGACGAGGGGGCCCGGTGACCGAGAAGGTCACCGGGCCCCCTCGCGTTTCCACCACAGATGGAGCACAAGACACCCACAGGGGAGGATTGCATTCCGCAGGTCACGGGTATGACCGGCTACGACCGCATCACGCACGCCGGCCGTGGGAGGGACCCCCGTGATGATCCTGGAAGCGCTCGGCTCCGCTGTGCTGGGTGTGCTGCTCGCGTGGGCCGCCACGCACCGGCTCGCACACCGTCTGCCGACCCGCCCCCTGGTGTTCTCCACGGGTGTCGCCGGAGCTCTTTTCGGTGACTTCGTCACCCACAGCGCGCTGGGCCCCGGCAGCGGTCTGCCGAGTCTGCTCGGCGCGGCGGTGGTCTCGGCGGCCTCGGTCTCGCTGCTCCTTCGACCGGCGAGACGACTCCGGGGACGGTCCGCCCCCGCCTAGCCGTACTGGCCGCACTCCCCCGTAGCCGTACTCAGGCGGCGAGCCCCAGGGCCGCCATCCGCTTGGTGTGCGCCTCGGTGATCCGGGAGAACATCCGGCCCACCTCCGCGAGGTCGAAGCCGTCCGCCACGCCACCCACGAGCATCGTCGACAGCGCGTCCCGGTCGGCGACCACCCGCTGGGACTGCGACAGCGCCTCACCCATCAACCGCCGTGCCCACAGGGCGAGTCGGCCACCCACACGCGGGTCCGCGTCGATCGCCGCGCGCACCTTCTCAATGGCGAAGCTGGCGTGCCCGGTGTCGTCGAGGACCCCGAGCACCAGCAGGCGGGAGTCCTTGTCGAGGCGGGCGGCGACCTCGCGGTAGAAGTCGCTGGCGATCGAGTCGCCGACGTAGGCCTTGACGAGCCCTTCCAGCCAGTCCGAGGGCGCCGTCTGCTTGTGGAAGCCGTCGAGGGCGGCGACGAACGGCTGCATCGCGTCGGTCGGCTCGGCCCCGATCTCCGTGAGCCGGTCCCTGAGCTGCTCGAAGTGGTGGAACTCGGCCGACGCCATCTTCGCCAGCTCCGCCTTGTCCCCGAGCGTCGGCGCCAGCTTGGCGTCCTCCGCGAGCCGCTCGAACGCCGCCAGCTCGCCGTACGCGAGCGCGCCGAGCAGGTCCACGACCGCGTTGCGGTACTGCGGGTCGACGGAGGCCGTGGCCCAGTCCTGGGCGGCGACTCCGGTGGGTTCGGCGGGTGCGTCGGAGGCGTTGTCAGCGGTCGTCATGAAGCGCACAATAGCCCGCTCACAGCACGGCGGAAGTCCCTGGTCAATCAGTGTGACGACGACAACGTGACCAAATCGGCCAACGCATGTGCGTGATTCCGGGGTATGGTGGTAATGCGCCCGCCGAGTATTCGCCGGGCCGCACGAATGAGGATGCCCGGTCGGTGGCCCGATCGGCTCCGACCCGACAGCCCTCCTCGCCCGTACGGCACGTTGCGTACGGAGTTCGGAGGGGGACCCTCAGCGGTTCGAGCGCTAGAGCGTCGGCAGTGGTCCCGTGCAGTACGGCTTGCCCTCGCGGGTTGACCGTAAGGCAGCCGACGTCCCGGCACGGTCCTGACACGACCCCCGCGCTCGCCTCGCACCGCGCACACAGAAGAGGCAGCACCCTGACTACTTTCCGAGAGCTCGGAATCCTTCCCGAGACCGCTGAGGCCCTTGAGGCCGTCGGTATCGTCTCCCCCTTCCCGATCCAGGAGATGACGCTCCCCGTAGCCCTTTCCGGCACGGACGTCATCGGCCAGGCCAAGACCGGCACCGGCAAGACGCTGGGCTTCGGCCTCCCGCTCCTGGAGCGCGTGACCGTCCCCGCAGACGTCGAGGCCGGCCGCGCCAAGCCCGAGCAGCTGACCGACGCCCCGCAGGCGCTCGTCGTGGTCCCCACGCGCGAGCTGTGCACGCAGGTCACGAACGACCTGCTGACCGCAGGCAAGGTGCGCAACGTGCGCGTCCTCGCCATCTACGGCGGCCGGGCCTACGAGCCGCAGGTCGAGGCGCTCCGCAAGGGCGTCGACGTCATCGTCGGCACCCCGGGCCGACTGCTCGACCTCGCGGGCCAGAAGAAGCTCGACCTCAAGCACATCAAGTCGCTCGTCCTCGACGAGGCCGACGAGATGCTCGACCTGGGCTTCCTGCCCGACGTCGAGAAGATCATCAACTTCCTGCCGGCCAAGCGTCAGACGATGCTGTTCTCGGCGACCATGCCGGGCGCGGTCATCGGTCTCGCGCGCCGCTACATGTCGCAGCCCACGCACATCCGCGCCACCTCGCCGGACGACGAGGGCGCGACGGTCGCGAACACCAAGCAGTTCATCTACCGCGCGCACAACATGGACAAGCCCGAGCTCGTCGCCCGCATCCTGCAGGCCGAGGGCCGGGGCCCGGTCATGGTCTTCTGCCGTACGAAGCGCACGGCGGCCGACCTCGCCGACCAGCTCCAGCAGCGCGGCTTCGCCTCCGGCGCGGTCCACGGCGACCTCGGCCAGGGCGCCCGCGAGCAGGCGCTGCGCGCGTTCCGCAACGGCAAGGTGGACGTGCTCGTCTGCACCGACGTCGCCGCCCGCGGTATCGACGTCGAGGGCGTCACGCACGTCATCAACTACCAGTCCCCCGAGGACGAGAAGACCTACCTGCACCGCATCGGCCGCACCGGCCGCGCGGGCGCCAAGGGCATCGCGGTCACCCTCGTCGACTGGGACGACATCCCGCGCTGGCAGCTCATCAACAAGGCGCTGGACCTCGGTTTCCCGAACCCGCCGGAGACGTACTCCACGTCCCCGCACTTCTTCGAGGAAATGAACATCGCCGCGGGCACCAAGGGTGTCCTGCCCCGCTCGGAGCGCACGCGCGCCGGGCTGGCCGCGGAGGAGGTCGAGGACCTCGGCGAGACCGGCGGTCGCGGCGGTCCGCGCGGCCGGGGCGGTCGTGTCGGCCGTGACGGTCGCGACGGCGCCCGTGACGGTGGTCGCGATGGCGGCAGGGGCGGTCGCGACAGCGGCCGGGACAATACCCGGGACAGCCGCGACGAATCCCGCTCCAGCGACACCGAGCGCGCGGCGCGCACCCCCCGCCGCCGCCGTCGTACCCGCAACGGCGCCCCGATGGAAGGGACTTCGGCGGCTGCGGCCGTGACGTCCACTCCGGAGGAGACCGCGGTGGCCGCCTCCGAGGACACCGCCGGCCGCACTCCGCGCCGTCGTCGCCGCACGCGCAACGGAGCGACGGGAGAGCAGCTGCCGGCCACGGCAGTCACCTCCACGCCCGCATCCGAGGTCGCGGAAAGCGCCGTAGCCACGGCTGAGGGTCCGGCCCTGGACTCCCCGACGACGTCGCGTCGTCGGCGTACGCGGAAGTCGGCGGAGCCGGCTGTCGCCGAGGCCGAGGTCGTGACCCCGGTGGTCGAGGCCCCTGTGGCCGAGACTCCGGTCGAGGAGACCAAGTCGCGCCGCCGGACCCGTAAGGCCGTACAGGCCGCGGAGCCGGTCGAGACCGTAACCGAGACCGCCGCCGTGACTGCGGTCGACACGGCCGAGGCCGTCGAGGCCAAGCCGCGTCGGACCCGGGCGCGGAAGACCGCGGCTCCGGCCGAAGCGGTCGAGGTCGTCGAGGCGGTCGAGGAGACCAAGCCGCGTCGCCGTACCGCGACCCGCAAGGCCGTCGCCGAGATCCCCGCGCAGGTGGTCGAGGAGCTGGGCAGCGCCGCAGAGGTCACGCCCCGTCGCCGTACCCGCAAGGTCGCGGAGCCGGTGGTGGAGGCGGAGGCCGTGGAGACGCCGGTCGTCGCGGAGGCCAAGTCGCGGCGGACCCGGAAGGCCGCGGCTCCGGCCGAGGTCGTCGCCGTGGACACCGCCGAGGCCGTAGAGACGAAGCCGCGTCGTACGCGCAAGACGGCCGCTGCCGCCCTAGCCACGGAGGCACCGGCGGAGGTCGTCGAGACCAAGCCGCGCCGCACCCGTAAGGCTGCCGTTGCCGCCGAGGCCGCCGTGGACACGGTCGAGGCCGTCGAGAGCAAGCCGCGCCGCGCCCGCAAGACGGCCGCTGCCGTTGTCGTAGAGGCACCGGCGGAGGTCGTCGAGAGCAAGCCGCGTCGCACTCGTAAGGCTGCGGCGGTTGCCGCCGTGGACACGGTCGAGGCCGTCGAGACCAAGCCGCGTCGCGCCCGCAAGACGGCCACCGCCGAGATCCCGGCCCAGGTGGCCGAGGAGTCGGAGGCCAAGCCGCGTCGTCGTACGACCCGCAAGGCCGCCGAGGCCCCGGTCGTCGCGGAGACGGCGGAGGCACCGGAGGCGAAGCCGAGGGTGCGCCGTCCGCGCAAGTCCGCGGCGACAGCGGCAGCGGAGGCCACCGAGGGCTGATCCGCCCCCGAAGGTCGACAAGAACAAGGCGGAACGCCGGATGGCCGGCCCCTGTGCAAGGG
>NZ_JBHXME010000271.1:0-8490 GCF_042721125.1 Streptomyces sp. NPDC058469 | reverse complement strand
TCCCTGACCCGGGAGACCACCTGAGTGGCGAGCAGCGAATGCCCGCCCAGCTCGAAGAAGTTGTCCGTGGATCCGACGCGGTCCACTCCCAGCAGGTGCTGCCAGATGCCCGCCAGAAGCTCCTCGGAGGCAGTGGCCGGGACCACGAAACCCTCCAGCTCCGGCCGCACACCGTCCGGCTCGGGCAACGCGGACCTGTCCAGCTTTCCGTTCGGCGACAGCGGCAGGGCGGCCAGCTCGACGAACGCGGCCGGGACCATGAAGGCCGGCAAGCTCAACTGCACATGGTCCCGCAGGTCGTTGACCGCCGGGATGCCCTCCGACGCGTCCTCGGGGACGAGATAGGCCACGAGCTTGCGGTCTTCGGTGTCGCCGAAAGCTGTCACGACGGCGGTGCGGATCTGGGGGTGAGTGGCGAGTACGGCTTCGATCTCACCCGGCTCGATACGGAAGCCGCGGACCTTGACCTGGTCATCCGCCCGGCCGACGAAGTCCAGCTGCCCTTCCGCGAGCCAGCGGGCCCGGTCGCCCGAGCGGTACATGCGGGCGCCGTCCGCAGTGAACGGGTCCGGCAGGAAACGTTCCGCAGTGAGCACGGGCTGGGCACGGTAGCCGCGGGCCACCTGCGGACCCGCGATGAACACCTCACCCGCCACACCAACCGGCACCGGGTTCAACCGCGCGTCCAGGACATACAAGCGGGCGTTCGCCACCGGCGCACCGATCGGCGGAGCCGCCAGGAGGCCCGCGCCGACCGCACCGGCGGTGACCATGACGGTCGCCTCGGTCGGACCGTACGTGTTCACCAGCGTGCGGTCCCGCGCCCAGGCCTGGGCCACCGGCTGCGTCAGCCGCTCCGCACCCAGCAACAGTGTCTGGATACCAGGGACTTCGTCCGGGTTGAGGACACTGAGCAGGGAGGGCACGACACTGGCCGCGCCCACGCCCTGGGCGCCGATCATCCCGGTCAGCGCCTCCGGAGCGGTGCGCTCGGCACTGCTCGCCACGATCAGTGTGCCGCCCGATGCCAGCGTCACCGCCACGTCCAGGACGGCCGCGTCGAAACTGAACGACGCGAACTGCAACACCCGCACACCCGGCCCGGCACCCAGCACCGGAGACAGCGCGGTCACCATGCCCACCACACTGCGATGCGCGACCTGCACACCCTTCGGACGCCCCGTCGACCCCGACGTATAAATCACATACGCCAACTGACCTGCCTGTACGTCCACTTCGGGGGCCGTGGACGGCAGCCCCTCAGTGACGCCCAGGTCATCGAGCCACACCACCGACTCCGCCGACAGCCGCTCAGCCACGGACCGGTATCCGACCAGCACCCTCGCACCACTGTCCGCGAGCATGAACTCCAGCCGCTCCAGCGGATATTCGGGATCCAGCGGTAGATAGGCGCCGCCTGCCTGCCACACCGCCACCATCGCCACCACCATGTCGACGCCACGCGGCAGACACAGCCCCACCACCGACTCCGCCCCAACCCCCAACCCCCGCAGGTGATGCGCCAGCCGGTTCGCACGGGACATCAACCCGCCGTACGTCAGCACCACACCGTCCGACACGACAGCCACCGCATCCGGGCCCGCTACCGCCCGCGCAGCGATCAGCTCATGCACCCCACCCGCCGCCGGCAGCGACTCGACGACCCCGTTCCACTCCTCGACCACCCGCCGCCGCTCATCCGCACCCACCACCGGCAGATCACCGACACGCCGCCCCGCATCCTCCGCGATGCCCTTCAGCACGTTGACGACATGCCCCACCATCCGCTCCATCGTCGCGGCGTCGAACAGCGCGGTGCTGTACTCGATCTGCCCCGAGAGTCCCCCGCCCTCCCGGTCGCCGAGCCGAAGCGCCAGGTCGAACTGGACCGTGCGTGAGACGTGTGCGTGAGACTCCCCGGAGGGCCCGCTCGGCTCCGGGGCTCCCTCCGTGTCGGCTCCCCCTGTGTCGTAGCTGAAGAACGCCTGGAACAGCGGCGTGCGGGACCGGTCCCGCTCGGTGACCAGCTCGTCCACGAGTTGCTCGAACGGCACGTCCTGATGCGCGTACGCACCCAACGCCGACTCCCGCACCCGCCCCAACAACTCCCGGAACGTGGGGTCGCCCGACAGGTCAGTCCGCAACACCAGCGTGTTGACGAAGAACCCGATCAGGTCCTCCGTCTCGGCACGGTTCCGGTTCGCCACCGGCGTGCCCACCACCACATCCTCCGAGCCGGCGTAGCGGCCCAGCAGCACGTCGAAGGCCGCCAGCAGCGTCATGAACATCGTGGAGCCATGTGCGCGCGAAAGTGCCCGCAGCGCCTCGGCCGTCTCCTCCGGGACGGTGAACGCGGCCATGACTCCCGTCGAGGTTCGGGTCGGCGGGTGCGGCCGGTCCGTGGGCAGATCCAGCGCCGGGAGGTCGGACAACTTCTCCCGCCAGTAGGCGAGTTGTCCGTCCAGTACGTCTCCGGTCAGCCACTCGCGCTGCCACACCGCGAAGTCCGCGTACTGCACCGGCAGCGGCGGCAACGGATCCGGCTCACCCGCGCGGAACGCCTCGTACAAGGCAGACAGCTCACGCTGGAAGATCCGCTCCGACCACTCGTCGGTGACGATGTGGTGCATCGTGAGCGCCAGTACGTGTTCGTCGGACGCGAGCCGGATCAGGGTGGCGCGGACGAGGGGCCCGTCGGTGAGGTCGAAGGGGGTGGAGGCGTCCGCCGTCATCAGGTTCTGGGCGGTCGCGACCGGGTCGACGGCGCCGGACACGTCGACGACGGGGAGCGGAAAGGGGGCGGGCGGGTCGATGACCTGGTGCGGGACGCCGTGCGCGTCCGGGACCAGTCGGGTGCGCAGGACTTCGTGACGCGCCACGACCGCGCTCAGTGCCGCACCGAGGATCGCCACGTCCAGGTCTCCGGACCAGGGCAGGGGGGACGGCAGGACGTAACCCGTGGCGCCCGGGTCCAACTGGTCGAGGAACCACAGCCGTTGCTGCGCGAACGACAGCGGCAGGGGCAGCGGCGACGGCGACTGTGGTTCGTGCCGGCTCCGGTCGACGGGTGTGATCGCCGGCGCCGTGGCTCCCGTACCGAAGCCGTCAACTCCCTTGCCCGAGGCGTCGATCGCCGCTGCCAGACCGCGAACCGTGGGCCGGTCGAACAGTGCCGACAGCGGCACCTCCACCCCGAACACCTCGCGGACCCGGGAGACCACCTGGGTGGCGAGCAGCGAGTGGCCGCCGATCGCGAAGAAGTCGTCGGCGACGCCGATCGCGTCCGCCCTCAGGACATGGGCCCAGATCTCCGCGAGCAGTTCCTCCGTCGCGCCGGAGGGTGCCACGTATGCGTGCGTCTCCGAGCGCGTGGCGGCGGGGTCGGGCTGCGGAAGCGCGGCGCGGTCGAGCTTTCCGTTGCGGGTGAGGGGCAGTTCGGTCAGTTCGGTGAAGACCGCGGGGACCATGAAGTCGGGCAGGCTCTGCCGCAGAAGGTCACGCAGTTCGGCCACCGCGGGGATGCCTTCGGCCGCGTCGGCGGGGACCAGGTGTGCCACCAGACGGCGGTCCGTGCC
The DNA here is from genome assembly GCF_042721125.1 of Streptomyces sp. NPDC058469. NCBI lineage: Bacteria > Bacillati > Actinomycetota > Actinomycetes > Kitasatosporales > Streptomycetaceae > Streptomyces > Streptomyces sp. NPDC058469. Next base: position 4,915 of record NZ_JBHXME010000271.1, on the reverse strand, counting down.
GTCCCCGAACGCCGTCACGACCGCCGACCGGATCCCCGCGTGGGCAGCGAGAACGGCCTCGATCTCGCCGGGCTCGATGCGGACACCACGTACCTTGATCTGCTGGTCGGCGCGCCCGAGGAACTCCAGTTGCCCGTCCGCCGCCCGGCGCACCCGGTCGCCGGAGCGGTACATCCGGGAGCCGTCGCCCGCGAACGGGTCGGCGACGAAGCGTTCGGCCGTCAGTGCGGGACGGCCGCCGTAGCCGCGCGCGACTCCCGCACCGCCGATGAAGAGCTCGCCCGGCACACCCGTCGGGACCGGCTGGAGCCGGGCGTCGAGGACGTACGCCGTCGTCCCCGCGATCGGCAGTCCGATCGGTGGTACGGACGACGTCACCGGCTGCCGCAGGAGGCCGGCGACGCTGGTGATGGTCGCCTCCGTCGGTCCGTACACGTTGTAGACGGGCACCGAGGTGTGTGCGAACCAGTCGGCGAGTGTCCGCGCGGGCATCGCCTCGCCGCCCATGATGAGCAGGCGGAAGTCCGGCCCGAGGGTGCCTTGTTGGGCTACGCCGGGGATGAGCATCTCCCACAGTGCGGGGGTGATGTCGACCGAGGTCACGGCCTGTTCACGGATCTCGCGCAGTACGCGTTCCGGTGTCCACGTCTCCGCTCCGCCGAGCAGCAGCCGTCCGCCGTGCACCAGGGTGGCGAAGAGCTGTTCCTGTGCGGCGTCGAAGGTGAGGGACGCCAGCTGGAGGGTGACGTCCGCCGGGGTCAGTTCGTAGCGGCGGCCCATCTCCTGGAGTTCCCGGCTCCATGAACTGTGCTGGACCAGCACGCCCTTGGGTGTACCGGTCGAGCCGGAGGTGAAGATGACGTACGCCAGGTTCTGCGGTGTGACTCCCGTCCGCGGGGTGCCGACGTCGTACGTGGTGGTCGTCGGCCAGTCGGTGTCGATGAGCAGTTTCGGGGTGGGCACGGATTCCAGCCGCTCCGCGGACGTGGCCCGCGTGATGAGGAGCGAGGCGCCGGACGACTCGATCATGCGGCCGAGTCGCTGGACGGGTTGCTCGGCGTCGAGGGGCAGGTATGCTGCGCCGGCCTTCATGATGCCGAGCAGCGCGACGAGGGCCTCCGGGCCGCGCGTCAGGCACACGCCGACGACGTCCTCCCGTCCGACCCCCAACGCCCCTATGTGATGGGCGAGTTGGTTTGCCTTCGCGTTCAGTCGGCCGTACGTGAGCAGACGGCCGCCTTGCTGGACTGCGACGGCGTCGGGGGCGCGGTGCGCCTGCTCCTCGAAGAGCGTGTGAACGAGGCGCGCTTCCGTGCGGGTCTCCGCTCCCGTGCCGAGGGCGCGCAGCGTCTCGTGCTCGGCTTCGGAGAGCAGGTCGAGCGCGCCGATCCGGCGGGCGGGATCCAGGACGGACCGCAGGACGACGACCAGGTGATCGGCCATCCGCCGCACCGTGGCAGCGTCGAACAGCGCTGTGCTGTACTCGAATTCACCGGTCAGTGCTCCGTCACCGGTGTCCCTGAAGGTCAGCGCGAGATCGGAGAGAGCGAGGTCCCGCGACATCGCGACTTCGGCGGTGTGAGCGTCCTGGTCCTCGTCCGGGGGGCCGTGGCGACCGTCGTCGCCGTCCACGTCCGGCGCGGTGCCTCCTGCCGCCCCACCGTCCCGTACGTAGTTGAAGTACACCTGGAACAGGGCCGTGCGGGAGCGGTCGCGGTCGGTGACCAGGTCGTCGACGAGCTGCTCGAAGGGCAGGTCCTGGTGCGCGTACGCGTCGAGCGCCATGTCCCGTACGCGGCCCAGGAGTTCGGTGAACGTCGGGTCGCCGGAGAGGTCGGTGCGCAGCACGAGCGTGTTGACGAAGAAGCCGATCAGGGCCTCGGTCTCGGCCCGGTTCCGGTTCGCGACCGCCGTGCCGACCGCGATGTCGTCGGTGTCGCAGTAGCGGCCGAGCAGCACGTCGAAGGCGGCCAGCAGCGTCATGAACATCGTGGAGCCGTGCTCGCGCGACAGCGCCCGCAGCTCCTGGGCGGTCTCCGCCGGAACCGTGAACCGCGTCGTCGCCCCGACCGACGACCGGATCGGCGGCCTGGCCCGGTCGAGCGGCAGTTCCAGCTCAGTCGAGCCCGCCAACTGGTCGCGCCAGTAGGTCAGTTGCTCGTCCAGCACCTCTCCGCTGAGCCATGCGCGCTGCCAGACCGCGAAGTCGGCGTACTGCACCGGAAGCGGCGGCAGGGGATCCGGCTCACCCGCGCGGAACGCCTCGTAGAGCGCCGCCACCTCCTGGCTGAGTATCCGCGCCGACCACTCGTCGGAGACGATGTGATGCATGGCCAGCGCCAGTACGTGCTCGCCGAGGCCCAGCCGGATCAGCGCGGCGCGCAGCAGTGGCCCGGCCTCAAGGTCGAACGGCTCAGCCATGTCCCGGGTGACCAGCCGCTCCGCCTCACCCAGCGGATCGTCGCCGCCGGACACGTCGATCACCGGCAGGGGGCACGGCGCCGAAGCGTCGATCACCTGGTACGCCACCCCGTCCGCGCCGGCCACCAGCCGGGTCCGCAGCACCTCGTGCCGTGCCACCACGGTGTCCAGTGCGGCGCCGAGCGCGGCAACGTCCAGCACACCGTCCAGACGGACGGGCAGCGCGACGTTGTACTCCGTCGAGCCGGGGTCCAGCTGGTTCAGGAACCACAGCCGCTGCTGGGCGAACGACAGAGGCAGCGGTCGACTCCGGTCCGCCGCCGTCACCGGCGGCACGCCACCTTGCGCCGCGCCCTCGACCGCCACGGCCAGCGCCCGCACGGTCCGCCGGTCGAACAGGGCAGCGAGCGGCAACTCGACGCCGAACACTTCCCTGATACGCGACATGACCTGCGTGGCCAGCAACGAATGACCACCGAGATCGAAGAAACCGTCGGTGACTCCGACCCGCTCCACGCCGAGCACCTGCGCCCAGATCCCCGCGAGCAACTCCTCGGTCTCACCGGCGGGGGCCACGAATCCCTCCAACTCCAGGGAGGCGGAGGGATCGGGGAGTGCGGCGCGGTCGAGTTTGCCGTTGGGGGTGAGGGGGAGGGCGGCGAGTTCGGTGAAGGTGGCCGGGATCATGTGGGCCGGCAGCCGCGAGCTGGTGAAGGTGCGCAGGTCGGGGGTGGAGGGGATGCCGTCGGTCGGGTCGGCGGGGACGAGGTAGGCGGCCAGGCGGCGGTCTTCGGTGTCGCCGAAGGCTGTCACGACGGCGGTGCGGATCTGGGGGTGGGTGGCGAGTACGGCTTCGATCTCACCGGGTTCGATACGGAAGCCACGGACCTTGACCTGATCGTCGGCCCGGCCGATGAAGTCCAGCTGCCCTTCCGCGAGCCAGCGGGCCCGGTCGCCGGAGCGGTACATACGGGCGCCGTCGGCGGTGAACGGGTCCGGCAGGAAACGTTCCGCGGTCAGGGCGGGCTGGGCGCGGTAGCCGCGGGCGACCTGCGGACCCGCGATGTACACCTCGCCCGCCACCCCCACCGGAACCGGGTTCAACCGCGCGTCCAGGACGTACAGACGGGCATTCGCCACCGGGGCGCCGATCGGCGGAGCCACCAGAAGGTCCGCGTCGACCGGACTGGCCGTGACCATGACGGTCGCCTCGGTCGGACCGTACGTGTTCACCAGCGTGCGGTCCCGCGCCCACGCCTGGGCCACCGGCTGCGTCAGCCGCTCCGCACCCAGCAACAGCGTCTGAATGCCGGGGACTTCATCCGGGTTGAGCACGCCGAGCAGTGACGGCACCACGCTCGCCGCGTCTACGCCCTGGGCTCCGATCATCCCGGTCAGTGCCTCCGGAGCGGTGCGCTCAGCACTGCTCGCCACGATCAGTGTGCCGCCCGACGCCAGCGTCACCGCCACGTCCAGCACGGCCGCATCGAAACTGAACGACGCGAACTGCAACACGCGGACACCCGGGCCGGCACCCAGCACCGGAGACAGCGCGGTCACCATGCCCACCACACCACGATGCGCGACCTGCACACCCTTCGGACGCCCCGTCGACCCCGACGTATAAATCACATACGCCAACTGACCTGCCTGTACGTCCACTTCGCGGGCCGTAGTCGGCAAACCTTCGGTGACAGCCGGATCGTCCAGCCACACCACCGACTCCACCGACAGACGCTCAGCCACCCCCGCCACCGACCGGTCGCCGATCAGCACCCTGGCTCCACTGTCGGCGAGCATGAACTCCAGCCGCTCCAGCGGATATTCGGGATCCAACGGCAAATACGCCGCCCCCGCCTGCCACACCGCCACCATCGCCACAACCATGTCGACCCCACGCGGCAGACACAGCCCCACCACCGACTCCGCCTCGACCCCAAGGCCCCGCAAGTGATGCGCCAGCCGGTTCGCACGCGCCATCAACCCGCCGTACGTCAGCACCACACCGTCCGACACGACAGCCACCGCATCCGGACCAGCCACCGCCCGCGCCGCGATCAGCTCATGCACTCCATCCACATCCGGCAGAGCGTCGATCACGCCGCTCCCCTGCCGTACCAGCCGATCGCGCTCCTCAGTTCCCGCCACGGTCAGATCGCCAACACACCGATCCGAATCATCCGCGGCAACGGCCTCCAACACCGCGACGAGATGCCCCGCCAAGCGCTCCACCGTGTCCGCGTCGAACCGGGATCGGTCGTAGGACAGACGAAGCACTAGCTCGTGGGCCGAACTGACCGCCACGGAGAGGGGGTAGTTGGCCTGTTCGCGCATGTGGTTGAACCCGGCGTTGAGGCCGCTGTCAGCCGATTCGGCCTGCCCCTCCTCCAGTTCCTGGACCGGGTAGTTCTCGAAGACGAAGAGGGTGTTGAACAGGGCCTGACCCGGCGGGAGTTCACTGCTCTCAGCGATCGTGACCAACGGCGTGTGCTCA
>NZ_JBHXME010000270.1:0-8582 GCF_042721125.1 Streptomyces sp. NPDC058469 | reverse complement strand
GCCAGCTCGTGGATGTCGGTGACCTCCTTGCCGGCGTCGGTGAACGGAGTGCCGTCGGCCGACCGGGGGGTGGGCGTGGGTGACGGAGTCGGGGTCGGAGTGGGCGTCGGCTCGGGCTTCAACACCGCTGGTTCCGGGGCCGGTTGCTTCTTCGGAGGCGTCGGGGGCGTTGACTCGGGCTTCGCGATGGGGGAGGACGAGGGTGCCGGTTTCGCCTCGGGTTTCTTCGCGGGGCTGTGGGTGTTGCCGGCCAGCGCGAGGGCGATCGCCGCCGCTGCCGCCGTGGCGACCACACCGGCCGCGATGCCCGCCTTCACCGGCGCGCCGAGCCCCTCGGAGGCCGCCGCGCCCCCGGCACCCGCACCGCCGGACGAACTCCCGCTCGCCGCCGCGGCGGCGCCCGCGGCACCGGCCGCACCCGCTCCCGCACCGCCGGCGATGAGCGCGATCGCCTTCGCGTACCCGGCGACGCCGAACCAGCCGATGACCGCGACCGGGACGACCGCCGGGATACCGCTGGCGACCTCCTCGATCTGCAGCGCGGCCAGCCGGCACTTGGCGCACTCGTCCAGGTGCTTGCGCAGACCCCGTTCGGCACGCGTGCGCAGCCGGCGGCGGGCGTAGGTGCCGAGCTGGTCGGCGTAGCGCGCGCACTCCTCGTCGTCGGTGAGGGTGGCGCTGACATGGGCCTGGAGATAGGCCTGCTTGAGGCCCTCGCGGGCCCGACTGGCCAGCACGCGCGTGCCGTTGGCGTCGAGCCCGAAGAGCGTGGCGACCTCGCTCGGCGACTCGTCCTCGACCTCGGTGTGCCACAGCACGGCCTGCCACCGCTCGGGCAGCGACCGGAAGGCCTGCATCGCCATCGACTGCTCGGCCACGTGCATGGCCCGGACGTCGGCGCCCAGGTCGATCGTGTCGTCGTCGGAGACCTCGGACACCCGCGCGGACTGCGCGGCGAACACCGCGAAGTCGTCGACGAGTTGCTCCCGCTTCGCTGACTTCGTCCAGTTCGCGGCGACGCGCCGGACGGAGGTCAGCAGATAGGCGCGTACGGCGTGCTCGGGCCCGGAGCCGCCGCGCACCGCCTGGAGCATGCGGGCGAAGACCTCGGCGGTGAGGTCGTCGGCGGTGTGCCCGTCGCGGCAGCAGGTGCGGGCGTAGCGGCGCACGGCGTCCGCGTGGCGCCGGTACAGCTCCTCGTACGCCGTGTCGTCACCGCCGCGCATCCGCTCGATCAGCGAGGCGTCGGCCGCCGGCATCTCCAGCGGCGGCGGCAGGACACTGCCCTCGCGTGGTGGCAGGGCACTGCCCTCGCGCTGTGGCGGAACACTGCCCTCGTCGGGGTCGCCGCCCGGCGGAACGACACCGCCCGGCGGAACGACACCGCCCGGCGGAACGACACCGCCCGGCGGAACGACACCGCCCGGCCCGCCCTGACTCGGCACCTGTGGTGAGGTCAGCCCACCGGCCTCCGGGTCACCGTCACCCAGTGACTCGTCACGCCCGTCAACGCTCATCGCGGAAAGCCCCCGCCGCCTGCCCAACCAGTCCCGAACACCGGGTCAGCGTGCCATATTGGCTTTTGTTCAGGACCCCGTCGTACGGACCTTCCACTCATCCGTGGGGACTTCCCGCAACGCAGTACTAGCGTTCACCCCTCCGGGGAAGGCTCAACTGTCGCCCCCCGAACGGGAGTTGGCACCGATGACCGAAATGCCCGGAATCTCTCCCGGGCATCACTCGGGGCGCGTGCAGCGCAGCACCCACGCACCACAGTCACCTATTCGAGTCACCCGCGAACGAGCCACCCGACCTCACACGACCGCTCTCGCGCAGTCGATGACGTCGCACTCACAGAGGCCGCGACCGCAGCCCCTCCAGCAGGATGTCCAGCAGCCGCGCCGACGCCGCCGCCTGCTGCGCCGCGTCCGGCAGCGAGGGCGCCGCCGTGGCGATCACCAGCAGGACGTCCGACACCGACACGTCCGCCCGCAGCTGACCCGCCGCACGCGCCCGGTCCACGAGCTGCCCCACGACCTCCAGCAGCGCCGTCGCCCCGGCGTCGTAGTCCGCGGAGCCCAGGGACACCGCCGACTCCTCCGGCACCAGCCGCAGCTCGCCCGTGCCCGGCTGCGTCCGCTGCTGCGGCACCCGCGCCTCGTCGAGCAGAACGCCCTCGGCGCCCTCGTCGGCGACGCCCACCCGCAGCACCTGCGGCGGCAGCAGCCGCCCGGCGCCCGAGGCCACCGACGTCCGCAGGAAGCGCGACAGCGCCGACCACGGCTCGTCCTCCTGGCCGAGCGCCGAACGTGCCTGGTCGGTCAGCCGGGAGGTCTCCTCCTCGGCTATCCGGCGTACCAGGACGTCCTTGCTCGGGAAGCGCCGGTACACCGTGCCGACACCGACCCGCGCGCGTCGCGCCACGTCCTCCATCGGCGCGCCGTATCCCAGCTCGCCGAAGACCTCACGCGCCGCCCGCAGCACGTGCTCCAGATTGCGCTGTGCGTCCACCCGCAACGGCGTCGTCCGCGAGCTGTCCCCGCGTCCGTTCGCCGCTCCGACCGCGCCGCCGGATGCGACAGCTGACGCGGATGTCCAATGAGAATCCTGAATATGCATACACGTTCCCCCGGTTAATGACGTCTCCCCCCGGAGACTCCCCGCCATCGGCAGCCGGAGCATCGTGAGACAAGCCCGGTTCGCGAGCCTCGCTCTTCGCGGACTCGCTGAGCGCATCCCCCTTCACCCCGTCGACACACGAACATAGTTGAGAGGGGGTCAATTCAGAAGGGGCAGGTTCCGCACGGAGCGCCCCCCGATCGGAGTACGGGTCGCATACGTCCCGATTGCGTCCCCCGACACCACCCCGATCACCCCCACTGACCTGCGCACCCGCGCTGTACTCCGGCAATTCCGGCGGCCCCGCGCGGCCTCCGTCGCCGGTCACACAATTTGTCGAGGCTGTGGACAAACTCCAGCGCCGGGTGCGTCATGGGATGGTGAAGGAACGCGCGCGCATTCTCGTTGTCGGTGGCGGCTACGTCGGGATGTACACAGCCCTGCGCCTTCAGAAGAAGTTGAAACGTGAAATCAAGCGCGGGCAGGTCGAGATCACCGTCGTCAGTCCCGACCCTTACATGACGTATCAGCCGTTTCTCCCCGAGGCCGCCGCCGGTTCGATCTCCCCCCGCCATGTCGTCGTCCCGCTGCGCCGCGTCCTCGGCCAATGCCGGGTCGTCATCGGCGAGGCCACCGCCATCGACCACGGCAAGCGCACCGCGACCCTCAGCACTCTCGCCACCGAGGAAGAGGGCACAGGCGCCGAGGAGTTGGCGTACGACGAACTCGTCCTGGCCCCCGGCTCGGTCTCGCGCACCCTCCCGATCCCCGGTCTCGCCGACCACGGCGTCGGCTTCAAGACCGTCGAGGAGGCCATCGGCCTGCGCAACCACGTCATCGAGCAGATGGACATCGCCTCCTCCACCCGCGACCCCGCGATCCGCGACGCGGCGCTGACCTTCGTCTTCGTAGGAGGCGGTTACGCCGGAGTCGAGGCGCTCGGCGAGCTGGAGGACATGGCCCGCTACGCCGTGCGCTACTACCACAACGTCGACGCCGACGACCTGAAGTGGATCCTCGTGGAGGCCTCGAACCGCATCCTCCCCGAGGTCGGCGAGGAGATGGGCACCTACACCATCACCCAGCTGCGCCGCCGCAACATCCAGGTCCTCCTGGAGACCCGCCTCGAATCCTGCGTCGACCGCGTCGCCGTCCTCAGCGACGGACAGCGCTTCCCGACCCGCACGCTCGTGTGGACGGCCGGCGTGAAACCCCACCCCGTCCTCGCCGCCACCGACCTCCCCCTCACCACGCACGGCCGCCTCAAGTGCACCGCCGAGCTGACGATCGAGGGCGCCACGCACGCGTGGGCAGCGGGAGACGCGGCAGCAGTCCCCGACGTCACCGCGTCCGAACCCGGCACCGAGACCGCCCCCAACGCCCAACACGCCGTACGCCAGGCCAAGATCCTCGGCGACAACATCGCGCACTCCCTGCGCGGCGAGCCCCTCCAGACGTACGCCCACAAGTACGTCGGCTCGGTCGCCTCCCTGGGACTGCACAAAGGCGTCGCGCAGGTCTACGGACGGAAGCTGAAGGGCTACCCTGCCTGGTTCATGCACCGCGTCTACCACCTGAGCAGGGTGCCCACCTTCAACCGCAAGGCCCGTGTGCTCGCCGAATGGACCCTGGCGGGGCTCTTCAAACGGGAGATCGTCTCCCTCGGTTCACTCGAACATCCCCGAGCGGAGTTCGAACTCGCGGCCGGTGGAAAGCCTCCACACGACCCGAAGGGGTCGAACTGACCGGACCGAGGAACTCCACCGGCCGCCCCGGCGTCTGACGAATGTCGGCCCGGTTCGGTCACACTGCCAGACTGGTCCACGACTTCGGGCGGGCCCACGCTCGCCCTTCTCACCCAAGAGGCTTTCCCCACTGTGCTGCATCCCCCGGGGGCCAACCCCCGGACCCCCGGCAGGGTCCGGAGCGGGCCGACAACACCTACACGAGGCATGGATTCGTGAACTTCACGCGCTGGAGCGCCCGGCTCCCCGGAACGCAGCGCCGCGCCGCAGCGCGGACCGACCACACGGTCACCCCGGACCGGCGGGGAGAAGGTTCCGTGCCCGCGGCCCGCGCCGAGCAGCTCACCGACGAGCCGCCACAGGTCCCCGCCGTCGACGACCTGCCCGTCCGCGAGGTCCTCGACCGCGTCCCGGCCCTCGTCGCCCTGGTGCACGGCCCCGACCAGCGCATCGCGTACGTCAACGACGCCTACGCCGCGGCCTTCGGCACCCGCCCCCTGGGCGCACCGGCCCGCGAGGCACTCCCCGAGCTGGACGAGCTCGGCCTGCTCCCGCTCCTCGACCAGGTCCTGCGCAGCGGCAAGCCCCGCACCCTCAAGTCCCGCAAGGCGCCCGGCGGCCGCTCGTACACGTTCACCTGCACCCCGGTGGCCGAGGGCGCCGACAGCGCCGAGGGCGGCGTCCTGATCTTCGCCACCGACGTCACCGACCACGCCGAGGCCGCCGAACGCCTCCGCGCCAGCGAACGCCGCCAGCGCGAGACAGCCGTAACCCTGCAGCGCTCCCTGCTCCCCCAGGAGCTGGAGGAGCCCGACGACCTGCGCATCGCCGCCACCTACCAGCCCGGCGGCACCGAGGCCGCGGTCGGCGGCGACTGGTACGACGTGATCACCCTCGGCGGCGGCCGCACCGCCCTGGTCATCGGCGACGTCATGGGCCGAGGCGTACGGGCGGCGGCGGTGATGGGCCAACTCCGCACGGCCGTCCGCGCGTACGCCCGCCTCGACCTGCCCCCGCACGAGGTCCTCCAGCTCCTGGACGGCCTCGCCACGGAGATCGACGCCAACCAGATCGCCACGTGCGTGTACGCCATCTTCGACCCGAACGAGGGCCGCCTGGTGTACGCCTCGGCCGGCCACCTCCCGATCCTCGTCCGCGACGAGACGGGCACGGTCCAGCGCGCCGACGAACCCACCGGCCCCCCGCTCGGCACCGGCGGCTGGATCCACTCCTCGGGCTCGATCCCCCTCAGCCCCGGTTCCACGGCGGTCCTCTACACGGACGGCCTGGTGGAGCGCCGGGACGAGGACCTCGACGAGGGAATCGCCTCCCTGGAGCGCGCCCTGGCCGGCGCCACCGGCACCCCCCAGGTGGTCTGCGACCGCCTGGTCCGCGCGCTTGGCGTCACCGCGGACCACGACGACGACGTCGCCGTCCTGGTCATCCAGCACCCGGCCCGCACCGGCCACGACGGCGACCTCTTCCGCAACGCGGCCCTGGAGCTGCTCGGCGGAGTGGAAGCGGCCCCACGCGCGCGTGCGTTCGCCTCCGGAGTCCTCACCAGCTGGCGCTTCCCCACCGAACTGCACGACCTCGGCGTCCTGGCCGCCAGCGAACTGGTCGCCAACAGCCTCCAGCACGGCACCCCACCCATGCGCCTCCGCCTGCGCCGCACCGACCGCCGCCTCATCGTCGAGGTCACGGACGGCGACGACCACCTCCCCAGGCGCCGCCGAGCGGAACCGGCCGACGAGTCCGGCCGAGGCATCGCCATCGTCGCGACAATCGCCTCCAACTGGGGCTCCCGCCGCACACCGGGCGGAGGCAAGGCCGTCTGGTGCGAGTTCGTACTCCCCAAGACGACCCCGGTATGACCTACGCCTCCACGCCCACAGGCTCGACACTCCCGCGAGCGACGACCAGACTCCCCTTCGCCCGCCACGGCTGATCCTGCACAGCGGTCAACTGCCGCCCCAACTTCACGGCAAGCAGACTGATCCCCAGCGAGAACAAGAAGAACGTCACGACATACGGCCCCGGCAGCGAGGCCCCCAACGGCCCGCCCACCGCGGGCCCGACAGCCAACGCGAGCTGCTTGACGAGCGCGAAGGCCGAGTTGTACTGCCCGGCCATCCCCTCCGGTGCCAGATCGGCGACCAGCGGAGCGACGGTCGGCGACAGCATCGCCTCACCCAGCCCGAACAGCGCGTACGTCGACACGAAGGCAGCCGTCGCCATCTCCTGACTCCCGTGCCCCAGCCCCGCGAACCCGGCCGTGACCCACGCCAGCGCCCAGATCAGCCCTACGGCCGCGATCACCCGCGAGCGCCGACGCCGCTCGACGAACTTCAGCACCGCGAACTGCGCGACGACGATCATCGCGGTGTTCGCGGCCAGCGCCGTCCCGAGCGCGGACGTGGAGATCCCGGCGGCCTCGACGCCGTAGGCACTGAGCCCCGACTCGAACTGCCCGTAGCAGGCGAAGAACAGCACGAAGCCGAGCACGCTCAGCTGCACCATGGCGCGGTTGCCGAGCAGATGCTTCCAGGCGCCCTTGGCCGACTGCGAAGGAGCGTCACCGATCGCGGGCGAGTGCGGCATCCGCACGGTCGAGATCACACCGGCGAGCACCAGGAACATCGCCGACTCGATCCCGAAGAGCAGCGTGAACGAGGACGCGCTGGTCGTGTCGACCAGATGACCGCCGATGAGACCGCCGACGCCGAGCCCGAGGTTCTGCAGGAAGAACTGCGTCGCGAAGGCACGCGAGCGCGTGTCCGCCGTGGAGCAGTCCACGATCATCGTGGCGAGCGCCGGCTGCATCACGGCCTGCCCGGCCCCGAGCGCCGCCGCCGACAGCAGCACCGCCGTCGCGCTGCCCGCCAGCCCAAGGCTCATCGACCCGAGAGCGGCGAGGACCAGGGCGACGATCAGAACCGGTCGCGGGCCACGCCGGACGATGGCCCGCCCGGCGAACGGCAGCACGATCAGCGCGGCCACGGCGAAGACGGCGAGTACGAGACCCGCCGTCATGGCTCCAAGGCCCCGCACCTGCGCCACATAGACGTACAGGTAGGGGACGGTGAAGCCGAGCCCGAACGCGCTGAGTGCGTTTCCCACGTGGATCCGGCGCATCGCTGCGCCCATCGCCCTGGTCACGGTCACCTCAATCAGGTAGTTGGTCCGTCTCGGCACTTCTTAGCACCGAAGACTTCGAAGCTAAACTTAGAAGCTAAACAGTACACCTGGAAGGACTTCAACGCCAAGCAGGCTCGTGCCATACTGACGCCCATGGGCGACACCCCCAGCACCCTCGGCGAACCGACACTCGATGAGCAGATCGCCGCCTACCAGCGCGAGTTCAGAGACCTCGACCCCCAGGTCGAGAAGATCGTCTCGGCACTGGGCCGCCTGAACCGCCGCATGAACGTCGCGTACGGCCGCCAGACCGCGAACCTCGGCCTCAGCAACGCCGAGTGGGAGGTCCTCAAGGCCCTCGTCCTCTCCGGCGCCCCCTACCGGATGGGCCCGAGCGACCTCGCCAAGCGACTCGGCCTCACGCCGGCCGCGATGACCCACCGGATCGACCGCATGGTCGCCGAGGGTCTGGTCACCAGGGAGCGGGACGAGTCCAACCGCGTCCGCGTGATCGTGGAGCTGACGCCCGAGGGCCGCGGCAAGTGGCTGGAGGCGATGCGGATGGCGACGGTCTTCGAGGGCGAGCTGCTCCAGGACCTGTCACCGGAGGAGCGCACCGCCCTCGGCGAGGTCCTCACCCGCCTGCTGCGCAGGGTGGAGCACGCCCAGCCGGACGCCGGCGGGCGTCTCAGCGACCTCGACTGACCTTGACTCGTCTCGGATCGTCTCGCCATAAAAGATCTTGACAGAGGGTGCTTGACAGCCCCCCGCTCGATCCGTAAAGTTCTTCGGGTTGCCGCCGAGCCGTAACGGTTCTCCGGCAGCACCTCCGCCGCGACAGCGGCAACCCAAACCAACCGCACGATCTCCCAACGGGATTGATTTCGGCGTGCCCGAATTCAATTCGATTTGGGCTCGGCTGCGTTCGATCAGGTCACTAGGACTCGATTGGAACTTCGCCGGGGGAATCGGCTAAGGTTTAAGACGTCGGAACGGCTCAACGGCCGGGATGGCAGCCCACTCTGACTGGGAGTCAGGCCCGAAAGGATCTGATAGAGTCGGAACCGCCGGAAAGGGAAA
>NZ_JBHXME010000269.1:0-8780 GCF_042721125.1 Streptomyces sp. NPDC058469 | reverse complement strand
CTCGCAGAGCCTGCTGTGGGGAGTCGTGGAGACGGCGGGGCGGAGCGGGTCGCCCCGGCGGCTGAGGGCCGTCGATCTGCCGCTCGAAGCCTCTGGACGGGTAGGGCGGGCGTTCGCGGCCGCGTTGACCGGCGGGGACGAGCTCGTGGCCGTCCGGGACGGGGCGCTGCTGGTGCCGCGGCTGACCCGGGCGCCGGGCGGCGACCGCAGCTGGACGCCCGCCGGGACGGTCCTGGTCACCGGCGGCGGACTCGGGGTCGAGACGGCGAAGTGGCTGGCGGGCGCGGGAGCGTCCAGCGTCCTCCTGGCCGTCGGCCCGGCCGAGCCCGCACCCGACGGGCTGGACGGCGCGATCACCTCGGTCGTGTTCGATCCCGCCGATCCGGCGGCGATTCCCGCTCTCCTCGAACTCCTCCCGGACGGCGAGCCGCTCGCCGCGGTCTTCCACACCGCGGCGATGGCCGGCGGCGAGGCAGCCATGGACGCCGCCCGGCAGCTGCACGAATCCACCAAGGATCTGGAACTGTCCGCCTTCGTCCTCTTCGCTCCGCTGACGGCATCGGCCGGAGCCCGCTCCGCCCGTCCCGAAGATCTGGCGGTCGGGGCCTTCCACGACGCCCTCGCACGCCGACGCCGCGCCGCCGGGCTCCCGGCGACGTCGCTGCTGTGGGGGACGGTCGAAGGCGGCGACGAGCAGCCCGGCCTGCGCCCGATGCGCGCGTCGGCCGCCCTGCGGGACCTGCCGCGGATCCTCGCCGGGCCGCCCTGCGTGGTCGTCGCCGACGTCACCGCGGCGTTCCCCGGCGCGGCCCCGCGCACGTCCAGGGACGCTGCCCCTGCCGCCGCCGACCCCGGCGGCCTCCTGCTCCGGCTCGAAGGCCGCTCCCCCGGGGAGCGCGACCGGTTGCTGCTGGAGTTCGTGCTCGCGACGACCGCCGACGCCCTCGGCCACGAGGGCGGCCACGCCGTCGCGCCCGAGGCCGACTTCCTCGACCTCGGCATCACCTCGCTCGGCGCCCTCACCCTGCGCGACCGGCTCGCCCGGGCGACCGGCCTGTCCCTGCCGCCCAGCGCGGTCTACGACCTGCCGACCCCGTCCGCGCTGGCCGAGTACCTCGGCGCGGAGCTGGACGGCACTAGCCAACGGAGCACATCTTGAACGAACCTGTCGTGATCGTCGGAGCCGGCCCTGGCGGCCTCATGCTCGCCTGCGAGCTGGCCCTCGCGGGAGTCCCCGTCACCGTGTTGGACCGCCGGACGGAGCGCTCGCACGAGTCGGGCGGCGCGCTGCTGCACGCCCGCTGCGTCGAGACGCTCAAGCAGCGCGGCATCGCCGACCGGTTCGGCGACGCGTCCACCCCGCGCTGGAACCGGACCCATTTCGGCCTGCTGTACATCGAGTTCGACGAGGAGCTGGGCGAGACCGAGTTCGACTGGCTCATTCCGCAGGTCCGCACCGAGGAGATCCTGGAGGAGCGGGCCCTCGAACTCGGCGTCCAGGTGCTGCACGGCCAGGAGGTGACCGGGGTCGAGCAGGACGCCGGCGGCGTCACCGTGACGGTGGCGGCACAGGACGGCGAGCGGACCGTCCGCGGCGCCTACCTGGTCGGCGCGGACGGCGTGCACAGCACCGTCGCCAGGCTCTGCGGGTTCGACTACGAGGAGTTCGCGCCGGCCTACTACGGCGTGACGGCCGACGTCGGCGACTTCGCCGGCAACCGCGACAAGTTCGTCAACGGCCTGTACCCGGGCGGCCAGCTCGGCATCCTTCCGCTCCAGCCGGGCCGCATCAGGATCATGACGGTCGAGTGGGAGGACCGTGACGTCCCGCCGGGCACCCCGGTGACCAGGGACGAGGTCCTTGGCAGCGTCCGCAGGCTCGTCGGCACGGCGCCCGACGTCGAGGAACCGACCTGGATGGAGCGGAACGGCCACGCGACCCGGCTGGTCCGCTCCTACCGGGACGGCCGCGTGCTGCTCGTCGGCGACGCCGCTCACTCGCACCCGCCGTCCTCCGGCAACGGCATGGTCACCACCCTGCACGACGCCGTGAACCTCGGCTGGAAGCTCGCCGCCGAGGTGCTGGGACGGGCGCCGGAGGGCCTGCTCGACAGCTACGACGCCGAGCGCCGTCCGGTGGGCCGCCGGGCCTGCGTGCGGGCGGCGGCGCAGATCGCGATCCAGCATCCGCTGGAGAAGGTCGGGCCGCTGCGGGAGATCCTGGCGGGGCTCGTCGAGATGAAGGCGGTGCAGCGGTACCTCGTCCAGTACGTCACCGAGGTGTCCTACGCCTTCGACCTGACCGGCGTGCCCGGCGAGCCGCACGAGCTGATCGGCCGGCGCTTCCCGGACGTGCGGACGACCCGTCCGGACGGTACCGAGCTCACGACCTACGAGCCGCTGGCGGGCGGCCGGGGCCTCGTCCTCAACCTGACGGGCAAGCCGGAGGCCTTGCCCGCCGTCCCCGAGCACCTCGCCGACCTCGTCGAGGTGGTGACGGTCGAGCCGGTCGCCGACCTCGACGCGCGGGTCGTGGTCGTCCGCCCCGACGGCTTCATCGCCTGGGCCGACCGCGGCGAGGACGGCGACCCCGGGTTCGCCCGGACGCTCCGCACCTGGTTCGGCTGAGCCCGCTTAAGCGGGCTTTGAGGGGTCTTTTACGGGCTTTCGAGAGAATGGCCGTGGCAATTCCAGAATTGCCACGGCCAAATCCTGCCCATGCGAAAAAGGGGTACCCACATGTCCGACGGCCTCCGCATTCTCGGAACAGCCTCGCACGTCGCCAACCTTCTCGGCGGCGACTCCAGCGTCCACAGCCTGTACGGCCCCGAGGGATCGCCGGTCTACCACTTCCTCACCCGCTACGACGAGGCCGACGCCGAGGCGATGCTGGCGGTCGCCGAGGGCCGCAAGGGGACGCTGCTTGAGCTGGCGTGCGGCTCGGGACGGCTCACCTTCCCGTTCCTGGAGCAGGGGTTCGACGCAGTCGGCCTCGACATGTCGCCGCACATGCTGAGCCTGTTCGCCGAGCGCCTCGAAGAGGAGAAGGAGGACGGCTCCGACTACACCGACCGAGTCACCACCATCGAGGGCGACATGACGTCGTTCTCCCTCGACCGGACCTTCGACTTCATCACCCTCGGCGCGAACGCGATCAGCTACCTGGAGAAGGAGCAGCGCGCTTCGCTGTTCGCCTCCGTGCGCGCCCACCTCGCCGAGGGCGGCCGCTTCCTGATGACGCTCATCGAGTTCCCCGGCATCGAGGAACGCTCGGAGCCGTTCGAGACCCAGGCGATCGTCGCGACCGGCGCCGACGCCGACATCCCGATGTTGCTGACCCTGCTCGACTACGTGGACCCGGTGGAGATGCTCCGGTCCAGCAACTTCCTCGCCCACCGCGTCGAGGACGGCAGGGTCATAGACTCCAAGATCTTCACTGCGCTGTCCGGCGTACTGCCGGCCGCCCCGCTCCGTGCGGAGATCGAGGAGGCCGGCCTGCGAGTGCTGAAGCAGCACGAGGTGGTCAGCCAGTTCCAGATCCAGGCGTCCTTCGCGATCACGCCGAAGATCTACCTGCTCGAAGTGGCCCTGTAGTCCGTGCCCTTCCCCGGGGCCTCAGGCCCCGGGGAAGGTCTGCCCGAGCTCGGTGAAGGACTCCCCACCGTGGTCGCCCCACAGATGCGTGATGGCCTCGAGCGTGCAGTAGTCGCGGAACAGCACGATCTGGCCGTCGCGGATCCGGAGGACCTGGATGTAGCGCGCGTGGAAGTGCTCGCCGGTGACGGTGTCCTCGGTCCTGGACGTGAACTCCGCGATGACGACCTCGGGGTCGTCGGTCTCGTAGACGGTCTCGTCGAGATGGCCGAGCGGGCGCCGGGTCCCGCGGGTGGCGTTCTGCAGGGCCGCCGAGATGACGGCCCGGATCGTCTCCCTGCCTTCGAACCGGCGCGGCAGGCCGTTCGGCGAGAACGGCACCTCCAGCACGCCGTCCTCGGCGAACAGGTCGGCCTGCCCGTCGGCATCGAGCCGGGAAATGCGTTCCTGCTTGAGCATGAAGATTTCACGGGGCGTCAGGTCTCTGTGTTGATTCATGGACACATCGAACAACAAGCCACTAAACACACCCTTTGAGCGCCCTAAAACGATCTTGCCGGTGCCTGGTCGGTTTGATATCGAGAAAGGCACCGGATATCGCGTCGTCCGACCCTAGGGACCAAGAGATGAATGAGCCCATCGCCATTGTTGGAATTTCTTGCCGATTTCCCGGGGGTGACGGCCCCGAGCAATTCTGGCGGCTGCTGCGCGACGGCCGCAGCGCGATAGGGCAGGCTCCGGAGGGCCGCTGGGACGACGTCGAGCTCCCGATGCGAACGGGCGGGTTCCTCGACCGGATCGACGGCATGGACCTGGGCTTCTTCGGCATCTCGCCGCGCGAGGCCACGGTCATGGACCCGAGGCAGCGGCTCATGCTGGAGCTCGGCTGGGAGGCCCTGGAGGACGCGCGGGTCCTCCCCGACGAGCTGCGCGGCTCCCGGACGGGCGTCTACGTCGGGGCCATCTGGGACGACTACGCCGCCCTGCTGCGTGATCTGGGCGGGCCGACCCCGCACTCGCTGACCGGCACCAACCGCGGGATCATCGCCAACCGGCTGTCGTACGTGCTCGGCCTGCACGGACCGAGCATGACCGTCGACACCGGGCAGAGCTCGTCGCTGGTCGCGGTCCGGCTGGCCTGCGAGAGCCTGCTGCGCGGCGAGTCGGAGTTCGCACTGGCGGGCGGCGTCAACCTGAACATCCTCGGCGAGGGGACGCTGGCCGCGCTCCGTTTCGGCGCCCTGTCCTCCGACGGCCGGAGCCGCGCGTTCGACGCGGACGCCAACGGCTACGTGCGCGGCGAGGGCGGTGCGGTGGTCGTGCTGAAGCCCCTCGCGCGGGCGATCGCGGACGGCGACCGGATCTACTGCACGATCCTGGGCGGCGCGGTCAACAACGACGGCGCCACCGACGGGCTGACCACTCCGAGCGCCGAGGGCCAGGCACAGGTCCTGCACGACGCCTACCGGGACGCCGGGGTCGCGCCCGCCGACGTCCAGTACGTCGAGCTGCACGGCACCGGCACGAAGGCCGGCGACCCGATCGAGGCCGCCGCGCTCGGCGCCGTCCTCGGCCCGGACAGGGAGGGCCGGCTGCTCGTCGGCTCCGCCAAGACGAACATCGGCCATCTGGAGGGCGCCGCGGGCATCGCCGGCCTGGTCAAGACCGCCCTGAGCCTCCTGCACCGCGAAATCCCCGCGAGCCTCGGCTACGAGACCCCGAACCCCGCCATCCCGCTGGACGAACTGCGCCTGACCGTCCAGACCGAGCCGTCGGCGTGGCCCGGCGCGCACGGCGACGCCCTCGCCGGCGTGTCCTCCTTCGGCATGGGCGGCACCAACTGCCATCTCGTCCTCGGCGCGCCCCCCGTACCCGCCCTGCCCGTAGAGCGGCCCGGCCCCGCGACCGTCCCCTGGCTGCTGTCAGGACGGACGCCCGCGGCCGTCCGCGCACAGGCCGCAAAGCTCGCCGCCTACCTGGACGAACAGCCCACCCCGACCGCCCAGACGCAGACCGAGGAACCCGCCGACCTCCTGGATGAGCGGCCAAGGCCGTCCGTCGTCGCGGTCGCCGCCGCTCTGGCGACCACCCGCACCGCTTTCGAGCACCGGGCTGCGGTGCTCGGATCCGACCGCGACACCCTCACCGCGGGCCTCCGTGCCCTCGCCGTCTCTGACGAGGGGCTGACGGGACGGGTCGATGGCGGGGCGACGGCGTTCCTGTTCACCGGGCAGGGGGCGCAGCGCGTCGGCATGGGGCGTGAGCTGGCCGCGGCGTTTCCCGCGTTCGCCGAGGCACTGGACGCCGCCGCCGGTGAGCTCGACCGGCATCTGCCGCGCGGGCTGCGGGAGATCATGTGGGCGGAGCCGGGCGGAGCCGACGCGGCGCTGCTGGATCACACGCTGTACACGCAGGCGGCGCTGTTCGCCGTCGAGGTCGCGCTGTATCGGCTGGTGGAGTCGTTCGGGGTGCGTCCCGAGTACGTCGCGGGGCACTCGATCGGCGAGTTCGCCGCCGCGCACGTCGCGGGCGTGCTGAGCCTGGCGGATGCGGCGCGGCTGGTGGCGGCGCGCGGGGCGCTCATGGAGGAGCTGTCCGAGGGCGGCGCCATGATCGCGGTCCGTGCCTCGGCCGAGGAGGCCGCCGGGGTGCTGACGGGCGGGGTGGGGCTGGCAGCCGTCAACGGGCCGCGCTCGGTGGTGATGTCGGGGCCCGAGGACGAGACCGTCCGGGCGGCGGCCGCGCTGGAGGGGCGCGGCCACCGGACCCGGCGGCTGCGAGTCGGCCGCGCCTTCCATTCGGCACTCATGGAGCCGATGCTGGAGCGGTTCGCCGAGGTCGCGGCGTCGGTGGAGTTCCGGCCGTCCCAGCTGCCGGTGGTGTCGATGCTCACCGGACGGCCCGTGGACGACGAGCTGCGGGACCCCGGTTACTGGGTGCGGCAGATCCGGGAGCCGGTGCGGTTCGCCGACTGCGTGTCCTGGCTGCGGGAGGCCGGGGCCCGGACGTTCCTCGAGCTCGGGCCCGGACGGGTGCTGACCGTCCTCGCCGAGGAGAACCTCGACGACGGCGCGTCGGTGTTCCTGCCCACGCTCCGCGACGGGGCGGAGGAGCACGCGTTCGTGACGGCACTCGCGGGCCTGCACGTCCACGGCGCCGAGATCGACTGGCGGTCCCTGCTCGGCTCCGAGACGACCGATCTTCCCACGTACGCCTTCCAGCGCAGGCAGGTCTGGCCCGACCAGGCGAACCTGCGGACGAACAGCCATGTACCGGTCGTATCGCAGGAAGCGTCCGAGGATGCCGGGGAGGAGCCGTCCGCGGACGGGCCGTACGGGCGGGACGCTCTGGGAGCGCTCAGCGGGGCCGAGGCCCGGCGGAGGCTCGCCGACCTGGTCAGGGTCTGCGTGGAGACGGCGCTCGGATACGGGCCTGAGGACGCCCTCGACACCGGGCTGACCTTCAAGGAGCTGGGGTTCGACTCCGTGACCGGGGTCGATCTGCGCGGCAGGCTCCAGGCGATGAGCGGCCTGCGGCTGCCCGCCACCATGATCTTCGACTGGCCGACTCCGGAGACCCTCGTCGACCATCTCGTCGAGGAGCTGCTCGCGGCGCCCAGCGACGACGCCCCGACCCTGACGGCGGCGCGCGCCGACGAGCCGATCGCGATCGTCGGGATCGGCTGTCGTTACCCGGGCGGCGTCCGGTCCGCCGACGACCTGTGGCGGCTCGTCGACGAGGGCCGGGACGCAATCACCGAGTTCCCCGGCAACCGCAGCTGGGACCTGCGATCCCTGCTCGGCGACGCCGCCGCGCCCGGTGGCTCCACCACCCGGCACGGCGGGTTCCTGCACGATGCTGCCGCCTTCGATGCGGCGTTCTTCGGGCTCAGCCCGCGCGAGGCCACCGCGATGGACCCGCAGCAGCGGCTGCTGCTGGAGACCGCGTGGGAGACCTTCGAGCACGCCGGAATCGACCCGACGGGCCTCGCCCGCCGTCCGGTCGGAGTGTTCGTCGGCGCGACGGCGCACGGCTACGGCCCCGAGCTGCGCGAACCCGTCGACGGCTACGACGGGTTCCGGCTGACGGGCAGCACCGTCAGCGTCGCGTCCGGGCGGATCGCCTACACCTTCGGCTTCGAGGGCCCCGCCGTCACGATCGACACGGCCTGTTCGTCCTCGCTGGTGGCACTGCACATCGCGGGGCGCGCGCTGCTGGCGGGCGACTGCACGATGGCGCTGGCAGGCGGGGTGACGGTGATGAGTTCGCCCGGCATGTTCCTGGAGTTCAGCCGCCAGAACGGCCTCGCCCCCGACGGCCGCTGCAAGCCGTTCGCGGCCGGCGCCGACGGCACCGGCTGGGCCGAGGGTGTCGGCCTGGTCCTGCTGGAGCGCCTGTCGGACGCGGAGCGCCTCGGCCACACGGTCCTCGCGGTCATCAAGGGTTCGGCGATCAACCAGGACGGCGCGAGCAACGGGCTGTCCGCGCCGAACGGTCCGTCCCAGCAGCGGGTGATCGAGCGTGCGCTGGCCGGCGCGGGCCTGACCGCCGACGAGGTCGACGCGGTCGAGGCCCACGGCACCGGCACGACCCTCGGCGACCCCGTCGAGGCGCAGGCGCTCCTCGCCACCTACGGCCGCGACCGCGCCGGCGGGCACCCCGCCCGCCTCGGCTCGATCAAGTCGAACATCGGCCACACCCAGGCCGCCGCCGGCGTCGCAGGCGTCATCAAAATGGTCCAGGCGATGCGCCACGGCACCCTCCCGAAGACCCTCCACCTGGACGAGCCCACGCCGCACGTCGACTGGACCACCGGCGCCGTCACCCTCCTCGCCGAACCGGCCACCTGGCCCGACACCGGCCGCCCGCGCCGCGCCGCCGTCTCCTCCTTCGGCATCAGCGGCACCAACGCCCACCTCATCCTCGAACAGTCCCCCACCGGGGTGGCCGCCTCCAGTGGGGAGGCCGCTTCCGGGCAGGGGACGGACGTCGTGTTGCCGGTGTCGGCGAAGGAGACGACGGCGCTGCGGGCTTCGGCCGGGTTGCTGGCCGGTCATCTTGGTGGGCGGGACGGGCTGGTGCCCGGGGATCTGGTGGGGGGGCTCGCCGGGAGGGCGCAGTTGGCGCGGAGGGCAGCGGTCGTCGTCGGGAGAGACGACAGGGAAGGTGCGATCGAGGCGTTCGAG
>NZ_JBHXME010000268.1:0-8789 GCF_042721125.1 Streptomyces sp. NPDC058469 | reverse complement strand
CTTTTGTACGGGTTGATCGCCGGCTTACGTGAGTTGACCGTTGGGCGTGAGAAAGGGCCCGGCCTCCATGAAGGAGGCCGGGCCCTTTCCCGTGCCGGTGGTGCCTACGCCTTGTGCAGGCGGAACACCAGGGACAGGCCCTCGTCGGTGAACGGGGTGCCGTAGCTGTCGTCGGCCTCGCCCTGGGCGAAGTCGGTGGCGAGGACCTCGTCGGCGATCAGGGCCGCGTGCTCGGACAGGGCCGCGATGACCGCCGGGTCGGTCGACGTCCAGCGCAGGGCGATCCGGTCGGCCACGTCCAGGCCGCTGTTCTTGCGGGACTCCTGGATCAGGCGGATCGCGTCACGGGCCAGGCCCGCCTGCCGCAGCTCCTCCGTGATCTCCAGGTCGAGGGCGACCGTCGCGCCCGAGTCGGAGGCCACGGACCAGCCTTCGCGCGGGGTCTCTGTGATGATCACCTCATCGGGGGCCAGCGTGATGGTCTCGCCGTCCACCTCGACGGACGCCGTGCCCTCGCGCAGGGCCAGGGACAGGGCGGCCGCGTCCGCGTTCGCCACGGCCTTCGCGACGTCCTGGACGCGCTTGCCGAAGCGCTTGCCCAGGGCGCGGAAGTTGGCCTTCGCCGTGGTGTCGACCAGCGAGCCGCCGACGTCGCTCAGGGAGGCGAGGCCCTCGACGTTCAGCTCCTCGGTGATCTGGGCGTGCAGTTCCCGGTCCAGGGCGGCGAAGCCCGTGGCCGCGATCAGTGCGCGGGACAGCGGCTGGCGCGTCTTGACGCCCGACTCCGCGCGGGTGGCCCGGCCCAGCTCCACCAGGCGCCGTACGAGGACCATCTGCTTGGACAGCTCGGGGTCGATGACGGAGAGGTCCGCCTCCGGCCACGTGGACAGGTGGACGGACTCGGGGGCGCCCGGGGTCACCGGGACGATCAGGTCCTGCCAGACCCGCTCGGTGATGAACGGGGTCAGCGGGGCCATCAGCTGGGTGACCGTCTCGACGACCTCGTGCAGGGTGCGCAGCGCGGCCTTGTCGCCCTGCCAGAAGCGGCGACGGGAGCGGCGGACGTACCAGTTGGACAGGTCGTCGACGAACGCGGAGAGGAGTTTGCCGGCGCGCTGGGTGTCGTAGGACTCCAGAGCCTGCGTCACCTGGTCGGTGAGCGCGTGGAGTTCGGAAAGCAGCCAGCGGTCCAGGACCGGGCGGTCGGCCGGGGCCGGGTCGGCCGCGCTCGGTGACCAGTCGGACGTGCGCGCGTACAGGGCCTGGAAGGCGACCGTGTTCCAGTACGTCAGGAGGGTCTTGCGGACGACCTCCTGGATCGTGCCGTGGCCCACGCGGCGTGCCGCCCAGGGAGAGCCGCCCGCCGCCATGAACCACCGCACCGCGTCCGCGCCGTGGCGGTCCATCAGCGGGATCGGGTCCAGGGTGTTGCCCAGGTGCTTGGACATCTTGCGGCCGTCCTCGGCGAGGATGTGGCCGAGGCAGACGACGTTCTCGTACGACGACTTGTCGAAGACCAGGGTGCCGATGGCCATCAGCGTGTAGAACCAGCCGCGGGTCTGGTCGATGGCCTCGCTGATGAACTGCGCGGGGTAGCGGGACTCGAAGAGTTCCTTGTTCTTGTGCGGGTAGCCCCACTGCGCGAACGGCATCGAACCCGAGTCGTACCAGGCGTCGATGACCTCGGGCACGCGCGTGGCCGTCTCGGCGCACTGGGGGCACGGGAAGGTGACCGCGTCGATGAACGGGCGGTGCGGGTCGAGGGCCGACTGGTCGGTGCCGGTCAGCTCGGTCAGCTCCGCGCGGGAGCCCACCACCGTGAGGTGGTCGTCCGTGCAGCGCCAGATCGGCAGCGGGGTGCCCCAGTAACGGCTGCGGGACAGCGCCCAGTCGATGTTGTTGTTCAGCCAGTCGCCGTACCGGCCGTGCTTGACGGTGTCCGGGAACCAGTTGGTGTTCTCGTTCTCCTGGAGGAGGCGGTCCTTGACGGCCGTGGTGCGGATGTACCAGGAGGGCTGCGCGTAGTAGAGCAGCGCGGTGTGGCAGCGCCAGCAGTGCGGGTAACTGTGCTCGTACGGCACGTGCTTGAAGAGCAGGCCGCGGTCCTTGAGGTCCTCGGTGAGCTTTTCGTCGGCCTTCTTGAAGAAGACACCGCCTACCAGCGGGACGTCCTCGGCGAAGGTGCCGTTGGGACGGACCGGGTTGACCACCGGAAGGCCGTACGCGCGGCAGACCTTGAGGTCCTCCTCACCGAAGGCGGGGGACTGGTGCACCAGACCCGTACCGTCCTCGACCGTCACGTACTCCGCGTTCACCACGTAGTGCGCCGGCTCCGGGAACTCCACGAGCTCGAACGGACGTTGATATGTCCAGCGCTCCATCTCGGCGCCGGTGAAGGTCTCACCGGTGGTCTCCCAGCCCTCGCCGAGGGCCTTGGCGAGCAGCGGCTCGGCGACGACGAGCTGCTCCTCGCCGTTCGTCGCGACGACGTAGGTGACCTCGGGGTGGGCGGCGACGGCCGTGTTGGAGACCAGCGTCCAGGGGGTCGTCGTCCAGACCAGCAGTGCGGCACGGCCGGCCAGCGGACCGGAGGTGAGCGGGAAACGGACGTACACGGAGGGGTCGACGACCGTCTCGTAGCCCTGCGCCAGCTCGTGGTCCGAGAGACCCGTCTGGTCGCGGGGGCACCAGGGGGCGACGCGGTAGTCCTGGACCAGCAGGCCCTTGTCGAAGATCTCCTTGAGCGACCACCAGACCGACTCGATGTACTCGGGGTCCATCGTGCGGTACGGGTCTTCGAGGTCGGTCCAGTACCCCATGCGGGTCGTGAGCGCCTCGAAGGCGTCGGTGTGCCGGGTCACGGACTCGCGGCACTTGGCGTTGAACTCGGCGATGCCGTACGCCTCGATGTCCTGCTTGTCGGTGAAGCCCAGCTCCTTCTCGACCGCCAGCTCCACCGGGAGGCCGTGGCAGTCCCAGCCGGCCTTGCGGCCCACGTGGTAGCCGCGCATGGTGCGAAAGCGGGGGAAGACGTCCTTGAAGACGCGTGCCTCGATGTGGTGGGCGCCCGGCATGCCGTTGGCCGTGGGCGGGCCCTCGTAGAACACCCACTCGGGGCGGCCCTCGGACTGGTCCAGGGTCTTGGCGAAGATCTTCTGCTCGCGCCAGAAGTCGAGCACGGCGTGCTCGAGCGCGGGCAGGTCGACCTGGGCGGGCACCTGGCGGTACGTCGGCGTTGTCATCAGCGAGCTTCCTCCGGCGGACTTTCTGCCTTCCGTCCGGAGGGACGAGAGCTACGACTTTCCGTACGCCGTGTGCGGCGCGCTCCCGCGGTACCACCCTCCTTGGCTCCCCGGTGCATCCCGCGCACCAGTGAGCCCCCTCATTGGGGTCGCGATACCGGGTCTACCGGCCGCGGCTGGTGTGCTGCGGCTTTCTTCCGGCGGCTCCGGGGTGATCTTCACGTCGCGCTCGCCCCCGGGCTTCCACCGTCCCCGGGTCGCTCTGGGCTGCGTACGCCGCTACTCGTCCCCATCCACGCTTCTCGCTCCGCCCAGTGTACGGGGCCGCGCGGACAGCGGCCGACCGGTTTCGCGGGGGCCTTGGCGGGGGTCTCCGGGGGTGCTTCCGGCGGGGGTTCGGCCGAGGGCTTCCTGACCTGCCGTACGACTCGAATGGCGCTGAACGCGCGTTCGGTTTTCGGGGCGTCGGGCTCGGCGGATTACCCGGCGGGGAGCTGGGCACAACGCATGCAGGCTTGCCGCGCGAGGCCAGGGGGGTGGACGAATCGGGCGGCGTGCCCCGTTGCCGCGGGACTCAAGTCGATTTATCGTCCCAGCACGATTCGCGTGCGTGATCACAAAATGTGAAGGGGCCGCGGCCATGGTGGCGAAGAAGACCGCAACGAAGAAGACCGCGGCGAAGAAGGCGGTCGCTACGAAGGCGGCTTCTTCGAAGAAGGCGACCGGGGAAGGGTCCGAGAGACCGGGGGCCGCCGACAAGGCGGTGGCCAAGGAGGCGGTGGCCAAGAAGAGCGCCGCGAAGTCCACGGCAACGAAAAAGGCGGCGGCTACGAAGACGGCGACTGCGAAGGCGACCGCTACGAAGAAGGCGGTTACGAAGAAGGCGGTTACGAAGGTGACGGCCGCCCCGAAGGCCACGGAAACGAAGAAGACGGCCGTGAAGAAGACGGCCACGAGGAAAGCGGCCGCGAAGAAGACCGCCGCCCCTGAGGGCACCTCTACGAAGAGCACCTCTACGAAGAGCACCAGCAGTGCGAAGAGCAGTCCTACGAAGAGCACCACGGGTACGAAGACCACCAGCACTGCGGGCACGAAGAGCACTACCGGCACAAAGAAGAGCGCGGCCAAGAAGGCAAAGGCGGGCGCGGCGCAGGCCGCGGAGCAGACGGGAGCCACGACGGTGGTTGCGAAGAAGACTCCTGGCACGGCCACGGCGGCGAAGACCGCGGTTCCCAAGGCGCGGCTCGCCGCGGCGGCGGGGCCGGGCGAGCTCGCGGTGCGCCCCGGCGAGGACCCCTGGACGCCCGAGGAGGTCGAGGAGGCCCGCACCGAGTTGCAGTCCGAGGCGGCACGGCTGAGCGAGGAGATCACGTCCACCGAGCAGGCCCTCGCCGGTCTGATGCGGGACTCCGGGGACGGTGCCGGCGACGACCAGGCCGACACCGGCACCAAGAACATCACGCGCGAGAGCGAGATGGCGCTGGCCGCCAACGCGCGCGAGATGCTGATCCAGACCGAGCGCGCCCTGGGCAAGCTGGACGCGGGCACGTACGGCCTGTGCGAGAACTGCGGCAACCCGATCGGCAAGGCCCGCATGCAGGCCTTCCCCCGGGCCACCCTGTGCGTCGAGTGCAAGCAGAAGCAGGAACGCCGGTACTGAGGCTCCCGACAGGTGTGCCGTACCCTCATCCAGAGTTAGGTACCTAGGTTGAGGGACTCACGTGGCAGAGGCGGAGCGCATCATCGGTACGCCGGATACCCCAGAGGCGGCGGGGGCCGAGCCGGAGCAGGGCGACACCGCGTCGCCCCCCAGGGGCAGGCGCCGGATCGCCGTGCTGTTCGTGGTGGCCACCTTCGCGTACACCCTGGACCTGGTCAGCAAGCTGCTCGTGGTCGCCAAGCTGGAGCACCACGCGCCGATCGAGGTCTTCGGGAACTGGCTGGAGTTCCACGCGATCCGCAACCCCGGCGCGGCCTTCGGGTTCGGCGCGGCCTTCACGGTCATCTTCACGATGATCGCGGCCGCCGTGATCGTGGTGATCGCCCGGCTGGCGCGCAAGCTCTACAGCCTGCCGTGGGCCATCGCGCTCGGGCTGCTGCTGGGCGGCGCGCTCGGCAACCTCACCGACCGGATCTTCCGCTCGCCCGGCATCTTCCAGGGCGAGGTCGTCGACTTCATCGCGCCCAAGGGCTTCGCCGTCTTCAACCTCGCCGACTCGGCGATCGTGTGCGGCGGCATCCTGATCGTGCTGCTCTCCTTCCGCGGTCTCGACCCGGACGGCACCGTCCACAAGGACTGAGGGCACGGGCTCAGGTAAGGCGGTGTCGGACCCGTCGGGCATACTCGACCGGGTGAGCACCGTTCCCGAGATCCGAAACCTGCCCGTGCCCGACGGCCTGGAGGGCGAGCGTGTCGACGCCGCCATCTCCCGCATGTTCGGCTTCTCCCGTACCAAGGCCGCCGAGTTGGCCGCGGCGGGGAAGGTCACGGTCGACGGCTCGGTGGTCGGGAAGTCCGAGCGGGTGCACGGCGGGGCCTGGCTCGAGGTCGAGATGCCGCAGGCGGCCGCGCCCGTGCAGATCGTCGCCGAGCCGGTCGAGGGCATGGAGATCGTCTACGACGACGATGACGTGATCGTGATCGTCAAGCCGGTCGGCGTCGCCGCCCACCCCAGCCCCGGCTGGACCGGGACGACGGTCATCGGCGGCCTGGCCGCAGCCGGGTACCGCATCTCGACGTCCGGCGCCGCCGAGCGCCAGGGCATCGTGCACCGCCTCGACGTCGGCACGTCCGGCCTGATGGTCGTCGCCAAGTCGGAGCGGGCGTACACGTCGCTGAAGCGCCAGTTCAAGGAGCGCACGGTCGACAAGCGCTACCACACGCTGGTCCAGGGCCACCCCGACCCGACGAGCGGCACCATCGACGCCCCCATCGGCCGCCACCCGAACCACGACTACAAGTGGGCGGTCACCGCCGAGGGCAAGCCGTCCGTCACGCACTACGACCTCATCGAGGCGTTCCGCGCGGCCTCCCTGCTCGATGTGAAGCTGGAGACCGGCCGCACCCACCAGATCCGCGTGCACATGGCCGCCCACCGCCACCCGTGCGTCGGCGACCTGACCTACGGCGCCGACCCGACGCTCTCCAAGCGGCTGCTCCTGACCCGCCAGTGGCTGCACGCCGTCCGGCTCGGCTTCGAGCACCCCGCCGACGGCCAGTGGGTCGAGTTCGAGAGCGGCTACCCGGACGACCTCCAGCAGGCCCTGGACCTGGTGCGCGAGGAGACGTACGCGTGAGTCCGACGCCGTACGCCGTGCGCGTCGCCGACGATCCGGCCGACCGTGAGGCCTGCTTCGCGGTGCGCAAGGAGGTCTTCGTCGTCGAGCAGGGCGTGCCCCAGGAGCTTGAGTACGACTCGTACGACGCCGTAGCGACGCATGTGCTCGCCGTGCGTGAGGACGGGACGCCGCTGGGCACCGGGCGGCTGCTGTACGGCGAGGCGGCCGCGGCGAAGACCGACGGGGACCCGACCGTGGGGTCCCTGGGGCGGCTGGCCGTCACCAAAGAGGCGCGTGGGCTCGGGGTCGGGGTCGCGCTGGTGCGGGCCATCGAAGATGCGGCACGCGCGCGTGGGCTGGCCGCGGTGGACCTACACGCGCAGACGCACGCGCTGGGGTTCTACGAACGGCTCGGCTACGAGGCGTACGGCCCGGAGTTCCCGGACGCGGGCATTCCGCACCGGGCGATGCGGTGCGCGCTGTAACCGGCTTCTGCAGCCGAGGGGCGTCGAAAGAGCTGGTGGGGCAGGCGGCGTGGCAGGCTTGGGCGTCCGCTGTGTGAACGTCGAGATCCCGCCGGAGCCCTGACCGTGGATCAATTGGCCCTTTTGTTCGTCCTGTTGCTCGGGGCCGTGGTGAGCGTCCCGCTGGGGGACCGGTTCGGCCTGCCGGCGCCGGTGCTCATGACCCTCCTCGGGATAGTCCTCGCGGTGGCCGACTTCGTGCCGAACGTGAACGTCCCGCCCGACCTGATCCTGCCCCTCCTGCTGCCACCGCTGCTGTACGCGGCCGTACGGCGCACGTCCTGGCGGCAGTTCACGGCGAACATCCGCCCCATTTTCCTGCTGGCGGTGGCGCTGGTCTTCGTCACCACCCTCGCCGTGGCCGCCGTCGCGAGCGCGATCGTGCCGGGCCTGCCGATCGCCGCCGCCGTGGCGCTCGGCGCGCTGGTGGCACCGCCCGACCCGGTCGCCGCGACCGCCGTCGCGGGGCAACTCGGGCTGCCGCGGCGGCTGGTGTCGATCCTGGAGGGCGAGGGCCTCTTCAACGACGTGACGGCCATCGTGCTCTACCACGTCGCGATCGCCGCCGCCGTCAGCGGGAGCTTCAACCCCTGGCGCGCCGGGCTCGACTTCGTGCTGTCCGCCGTCGTCGCCGTGGCGGTCGGAGTGGCCCTGGGATGGGCCACGAACAAACTGATGTCGGCCCTCGACGACGCCACCCTGCAGATCGGGCTGACCCTCCTGGTGCCGTACGCCTCGTACGTCCTGGCCGACGAACTGCACGGCTCCGGGGTGCTCGCCGTGCTCACCACCGCGCTGTTCCTGGCCGAGTACTCCCTCGGTGCCGACGACGTCCTGACCCGGCTCGCCGGGGCGACCGTGTGGGACGTCGTGGACACGCTGGTCACCGGGGTCGCGTTCGGGCTCATCGGGCTCGAACTGCACAACGCGATCCGTACGGCGTCCGGGCGGTGGGGCGAGATGCTCGGCTGGGCCGCGGCGATCGTCGGGGTCGTGGTGGTCGTACGGCTGGCGTGGCTGCTGCCGGCGACCTGGCTGACCAAACGGCTGCACGCCAAGCGGGACTACGACGAGGAGATCCCGACGTCCTGGCGGGAGACCGTGATCATGTGGTGGGCGGGGATGCGCGGGGTGGCCTCCGTCGCCCTGGCGCTGGCGATCCCGCTGACGATGGAGGACGGGTCGGCGTTTCCCGACCGCGACGAGATCGTGTTCATCGCCTTCGGGGTGATCATGGCGACGCTGGTGCTCCAGGGACTCACGCTGCCGTGGCTGGTGAAGCGGCTCGGGGTGCGGGCCGACACCGACAGCGAGAAGGCGTTCGAGAAGGAGTTGGCGGTGCGGGCGGCGAAGGCCGCGAAGCGGCGGCTGCGGGAGATCGAGGACGTGGAGGAGTTGCCGGAGGAGGTGTCCGAGCAGTTGGTGCGGCGGGCGTTCGACATCGGGGTGCGGATCTCTCCCGAGGTGGGGGACGGGGAGCGGCGGGAGGCGTACGAGAAGCGGGTGAAGCGGGTGAAGAGGATGCGGCGGATCCAGGGGGAGATGATGAGCGCGGCTCGGCATGAGGTGTTGGCGGCGCGGAGTGAGCCGGGGGCGGATCCGGAGATCGTGGACCGGGTGCTTCGGCATCTGGACGTCCGTAGTCTGAGGTGAGTCGCCCACCCACGCACCGTCCGTTCGCCGTTGGTTGGTGGGTGGGCGTTTGCGGTGGGGGTCGGGCGCCGTTGGCGGCTGAGGGTCGAAG